>JANMRU010000005.1:0-3200 GCA_031388585.1 Pseudanabaena sp. SOY_30_concoct_251
TCGCGTCTTCCTGACCTAATCGTAACAACCCTAGAGCAAGCTAAAGAACTACTTGATGTTCCAGCGGTATTGGAATCGGGTGCTCTATTAGCTGTAGAAGTGGTCAGTCATGATTCTGTTAAAACCGACTATCGCTACAAACGTACCGAATATGCCGCAGCAGGTATTCCAGAATATTGGGTTGTCGATCCGATCGCAAAGAAGGTGACCGTTCTGCAATTTGTGGAGGGATTATATGAAGAAAAGAAATATCAAGGTAGTAGCCCGATTAAATCTGAGTTGTTCCCAGAACTAACTGTAACCGCAGATCAAATTTTTCAAATTTAAGTAAATGCCAGGAACGAGACTTGAACTCGTGACACGTGGATTTTCAGTCCACTGCTCTACCAACTGAGCTATCCCGGCGCTTTTTTGCGTTTTATGAATATAACACAAATAAATTAGCGTTTTATTACTTGCGCCGTTTTTTTGTCGATAAAATCTCTTCCGCTTGCGCAATTTCCACATCCTGGATCGTTTGCCCCGTAGCTGACAAAAATACGTCGTCCAAGCTGGGACGCGATTGCGAAAGACTAAATATGTTCATCCCCGCATCTGTAAGGGCTGACTGAATCTTGCTGACAGCCTCAAGATCGGGCGTAATCACCAAATTAATCGCATTGCCTTGGGCAGAGTTGATCGAGCCACTGCGTACAAAAGGAAGATTGCGAATATTCACTAAGGCTTGTTCCGCCTCTGATTGTTCGGCAAATTCACGAATGCGCACTGTAATGCGATCGCCACCCACTTGAGATTTCAGTTCTGCAGGTGTGCCTTCAGCAATGACTTTGCCGCGATCGATAATCGCCACGCGATCGGCCAGGGCATCAATTTCTTCCAGGTAATGACTGGTAAGCAAAATTGCTACGCCTGAGCTGCGTAACTGGCGTAAAAAATCCCAGATCGCAAGTCTAGTTTGGATATCAAGCCCTACAGTAGGTTCATCCAAGACTAAAACCTGGGGTTGGTGTAAAAGTCCTGCTGCCAAGTCAAGACGTTTTTTTAAGCCACCAGAGTATGTGCCAGACAGACGATCGGCATATTCACTTAGTTGCAATAGTTCTATAACCGCGTTAACCCTTTGCTTGATTAGGGGAGGAGATATGTGGTAGAGGGCGGCATGAAATTCTAGTAACTCTCGGCCTGTCAGTACCTTATCTAAGGCTACTTCTTGTGCCACATATCCCAAGCGCGCTCGAATTGCCCTTGCTTCGGTTTCTCCACAGACTTCAATTAGACCAGAGTCGGGCTTGGTTAACGTACAAACGCAGCGCAGAGTAGTTGTCTTCCCTGCACCATTTGGCCCCAATAGTCCATAAATTTGTCCCTGGTCAACGCTAAGCGAAACGCCATCAACTGCGATCGCCTTATCGTAGGTTTTGTGCAGATCTTGAATCAATATTGCTGGATGCATGAGTGCCTCTATTACCGCAGTAGAATCGTCTCGCGTCTCCTAATCAATTGTTACATATACGTAACATTGCTGCGGTAGATACTTACTTATCGGCGTTTATTTGGTCAGAAACTTTGCGCAAAATGCCATTGATAAACCGATAACCATCCTCAACGCTGTAACGTTTGGCTAACTCTACAGCTTCGTTGATCGCTACTTGGCGTGGTGTTCCTAAAAAAGCCATCTCTGCTACGGCAATGCGGAGAATGCGGCGATCAATTTCGGCTAGTCTGCTTAGTTGCCAGTCTACGAGAGCGTCTTCAATCATGGCATCAATTTGCGATCGCTCTTCATGGATCGTAATTAACAGTTCAAAAGTAAAAGCCCTGATTTCGGGTTGTCGGGATACTTCAAATAGCTCAGGAAACTCCAACGCATTGCCCACACGATTAATTGCTGTTTGCGTTAACTCAATTGACTCTTGGACGAATTCTCTAGAAGCCGCAACATCAGCAGCGCGAGTTTGGCTGTTGAGCAACCTTTCCTGCCCTCGTTGCAGTTCGGCACTAGCATTTGATAGCAGCTCTTTAACTTCGTCGTTAAGCGATCGCACCGCCGCGATCACCATATCGCCAACTGTCTTTTTTTCAAGGTTTTGACGCTGGGTCGGGAGCTGACTAATACTAAGGAGGGCGAGTTCGCGGGCGATACTTCGGACTTGCATAGGTTAAGGCGATGATAGAGAATGAGCAGAAGCTAAAATAGCTTGACGATCCTATCAGTTTTTGTATGAGCCAGACTTTTACCGCTACGTTGCAACATCAAGGTCAGACCCTGACAATCGCAGTACCTGACAACAAATCTGTCCTGGAAGCCGCCCACGAGCAAGGGGTTGACCTGCCCTGCTCTTGCTATGCAGGTGTTTGCACGACCTGCGCTGCCCAGTTAATTAGTGGCGAAGTCGATCAAAGTCAGGGCATGGGTATCGGCGGTATGGGAGAAGAGCTTGATGCTAAGGGATATGTGTTGTTGTGTGTCTCTTACCCTAAATCAGATCTGGAAATTGTCACCGAGAAAGAACAAGAGGTCTATGAGGTGCGCTTTGGGCGATCGGCATAGCTAGAAATCGGTGCATTAAGCTTCAAGGATTTGCTCAACCGTGAGTGTTAGCTCTGGGAAGGTAGGAGAAATGATGACATCGCTGTTTTGAAAACGGGTGAACTGATACTTACCTTCAGCATCTAGCAGAAACACAAACACAGAAGGTTCTTTGGGATTGCCCAGGTAGTTTCTGCTGCCTTGGGCTAAATAATCGACAATCCAATATTCGCGAATACCTAAGCGTTCATACTCATCAAGCTTGTCGATATAATCATCTTCCCAATTGGTCGAAACTACCTCAACCGCAAGTTGAATCGGTTCTCGCATTCCTCGATGATTGAGACGTTCGGAGCGCCAAACATCGCGATCGATGACACTCACATCAGGATTTCTACCCTGTTCTTTTCCTTTTTTGGTTGTTGTGAGCAGTGCAATCACATTATTGACTACGTAGTTCATTGCCAGGCGATCGATCTCGCGATCGAAGTTTTTTTGAATTAAACCGGCAACATCATAATGTCTTCTTGTTGCTAGAATTCTTACCATCTTGCCATCCACAAGTTCGTAGCGACCATCTTCAGGACATTGCTCCAAAAACTGTTCAAAGGTTAACTCTTGCTGTAATTGAGTAACTGCAATCATGGTTTTGCTCAAAAAACGCTTGAAT
>JANMRU010000006.1:0-20657 GCA_031388585.1 Pseudanabaena sp. SOY_30_concoct_251
GGGCAGGTTACTGAACGCATATAAAAACGCATCGGCAGCCAACAGTTTTGAACGGTAAGGGCATATAGTCATGAGATTCTATACACTTGGTGGCGGCGGTAATAATGGCGATCCATGGTCTGGCTTGCGATTCTGGCTGACCATATTTTTAGTTGTCTGGGGTCTGAGCTATCTTGGGCTGGGCTGGCTGGTTGACTCTTTCTTTATTCTGATGGCTCTTGCGATCGTCATACCTATAGTCGCTATATTTGCCCTCCAGTGGTGGGTAAAGCGCAGCGTTATTACATCTGAGTGTCCTGTGTGCGGACAAGCCTCAATGGCTCAACGAAACAGTCAGTTCGACTGTCCTAGTTGTGGTGAGGTGCTTCAAGTGGAAAAACAAAAATTTGTGCGCTTTACTCCTCCAGGTACGATTGACGTAGAGGTTCAAACAGTTGATTAGCTTTTAGCTTTTTGGCTAGTGCATCCCTCTAATGCTAATTGTTATACGATATTTGCTATTCACTGTTAAATGGTCAAAGCGTGGATATCTATTGCACTCGTCCTGGTTGCGCCAAGCCGCTCAACTCATTTCCCGATCTCGATACCGCTGGCACCATTAAGACCATTACCCAAAAGTTCTGTACGACCTGTGGTATGCCCCTAATCCTTGGTGGCAGGTACATTACAGAAAAGCCGCTAGCACGGGGTGGATTTGGTGCTACTTTTACAGCGGTCGATCGCTATACACCTTCGATGCGGCGTTGCGTAGTCAAGCAACTCCTGCCTTTAGGGTTAAATCCGCAACAAATGCAGTTGGCTACCACCTTATTTGAGCGCGAAGGGACCGTACTGGATATGTTGGGTAATCACCCCCAAATACCAGATCTGCTGGCATTTTTTGAAGTTCAAGCCCCGATACGCAATCCAGCCCATCAAGAACAGTTTTTTTATTTGGTGCAGGAATTTATTGATGGACTGAATCTAGAGCAGGTTGTAGAGCAGCATGGAGCGCTCAGAGAGGAGGAGGTGTTGGAGATTGTAACTAGCCTGCTACCAGTTTTGCAGTTCGTCCACGATCGCGACTCCATCCACCGAGATATTAAGCCCTCCAACATCATGGTGCGCCGTCATGATGGGAGATATTTTCTGATCGACTTTGGCGCGGTAAAGCAGGTGACAGGTTTGGCAGTTGGCCAGAAATCCACAGGCATCTTTACCCCAGGGTTTGCTGCCCCAGAGCAAATGCGCAGCGATGCGGTTTTCCCTTCTACCGATTTGTATGCATTTGCCGTAACCTGTATTTACTTGTTGACGGGAAAACCACCAGAGGATTTGTTTGACCCCGCTACAAATCGATGGGACTGGCGATCGCTTGCAGTAGTGAGCCCTCAACTAGCCAGCATCTTAGATCGCATGTTAGAGAATTCACCTAGCGATCGCTTTAGCTCGGCGAAGGAAGTACTAGCAGCCATAACTGGCTTTAATCCCCCAAGTCCTATCCCTCCAACGCCAATACCAGTTTCAGTTGGAGTTGCACCCACGGTAGTTCCAATACAGACTAATCCGGTACCACAAGTTCCGTCTGCCCCCTATTCGGCACAGCAAGCACCAGTCCAAAATATTAAGCCGCCGCGACCTCCATCTGTACCATCGCCTCCCTTGGTATTGCCGCCATTGGGGAATCAATTATTGGCGGCTTTCCTAATTGGGTTTGAGGGCATGGCATTAGGATTAGTAGCACATAGCGTTGGCATGGCGATATTGGGGCCTTTTAGCTACTTGATCTTGCTGGGCGTAATGCTCGTGATTTTGTGGCTGCGTTCTGGTCAAGTCATGGATAACAAGGATCTTTTAGTTTTTGTAGTCATAACTGCGGTTTTGTTGTGGTTGGGGAAATGGCTTCTCAACCTACAGATTCAAGCTTTTCCAGAAATTATTTTGCTTGCTGCGATCGCGGGCTTTGGCACGATCGCCCTAGTCGCATTGTTTCGGTTACTTTACCAAACTATTTACGGATTCTTGTAAAGCGGAAATTCTAGACGGACTTTGCGATATGATCGCAATTAACGATAACTCCATCGGTTAATCGGAGATTATATTAAGAGGGTAGATGACGTGGGTATCGTAGTTCAAGAAGTCTCGAAAAGCTTTGGGGACTTCCAAGCTGTAGATAACGTTAATATTGAGGTCAAAAGCGGTTCTTTAGTAGCGCTTTTAGGGCCATCGGGTTCGGGTAAATCTACCTTATTGCGGCTGATTGCAGGGCTGGAAATGCCCGATCGCGGCAAGATTTTGCTCACGGGCGAGGATGCTACTTTTCAGGATGTCCGCGATCGCAATATTGGGTTTGTGTTTCAGCACTACGCCCTGTTCAAGCATATGACCGTGCGGCAGAATATTGCCTTTGGTCTGGAAATCCGCAAACATGCCAAAGATAAAATTGCCAGTCGGGTAGATGAACTGCTCGAGCTAATCCAGATGAAGGGATTGGGCAATCGCTATCCCTCTCAGTTATCTGGTGGGCAACGACAGCGGGTAGCGCTGGCCAGAGCGTTAGCGGTGGAACCCAAGGTTCTATTGTTAGATGAACCATTTGGGGCTCTAGATGCCAAAGTACGCAAAGAGCTGCGAGCCTGGTTGCGCCGCCTTCACGATGAAGTTCACGTCACCAGCGTATTTGTCACCCACGATCAAGAGGAAGCAATGGAGGTTTCCGATGCGATCGTGGTGATGAATAAGGGGAAAGTCGAACAAGTAGGTACACCTGCGGAAATTTATGATAATCCGGCCACATCTTTTGTGATGAGTTTTATTGGCCCCGTGAATGTAGTACCAGGCAACACCAATATTGCCGGCAATAGCAACTCTGATGCTCGCGAGCATGTGTTTATTCGCCCCCAGGACATCATGATCGAGACTCAGGCAAACGGCACAACGGTACCTGCGCGCATCAGTCGGCTGATTCACTTGGGATGGGAAATTCAAGTAGAACTTGTGCTTGATGATGGCCAGGTTTTAACCGCACATTTGACCCGCGATCGCTTTGACGAGCTCCAACTAAAGCCTCAACAACTGGTACACGTTCAACCAAAAGACACCAGATCTTTCCCGCTAAATTATTCAATTTAAGATGTCAGGAATTGGCACTTAAGTGAGCTCTGAAAGTGTGACCTTGTGACGAGATTCGCTCTAATAGCCTCATGAAAGTAAAGCCGCGATCGCAAAGTCATCAAGTTCCAAAAATAGAAACGCAACGCAAATTCCAATCGATTCACAGCGATCGCCATCCTCGCAACCTACATAAAAATTAAATTACGATTCTGGATTTGGATCGTCAATTTGGTCATTGTCTGTTTCGTCTAGAAGTCCTAGCCTCAGGTGAGCGAATGTGCTCAGACATACTTGATTAAGTTGATGGGCTTGCGATCTCTTGCAATCCCATCGACTTAATCTTGCTAAGAATTGATACTACCTCCCAACAGGCTGAATAAAGATTAAATGAGGAAGTGCCCACCCATCTGTCGCTCATGACCTTGATGTCCTTCTTGCCCGCCTCGTCGCCTTTTGCTCTTCTCCTTCGGTTTCACTTGGAAGCCTTTTGATCCATTCTGTGATGGTGGTTGTGATGAATTCCCTGAGTTCCGATTCACTTGTTCTTTCAACCCTGTTATCTGCGTTTCTAGCTGCTCTATTGTCCCCTCAGCGCAAGCACTAATTCTCTTACATTGACTGGGATGTCTGCCCAGTCTGCTTCACTGATTTCCTCTGGCGTTATTGCTTCTTGCTCTGACATCTCCTTACATTAGCAAACTTTTCCTGAGTTTTACCTGCCTTTTTCCCAACCCCGTGTATGGATATAAAACTTCTCCACATAAAGCTTTTTTGAAATCATTCCACGTAACATCAGAACTACGAAGTGAACGGATTTGAGATGTGCTTGTGCCAGTCAGATGTCCAGCTATAGCCATAGTCTGCTAGAGATGAAGAGGAGATCGAAGTAATCATTAAGATATTTCCAATCTTACTGTTGCTGAAGTTTCTTAGCTCTATCGAGAGCATTCTGGTAATCTTTTGTCAGTCCTGCTTTTTGATAGAGTTCAGCCGCTTTATTGTAATCCCTAATTGCTCCCTGCTTATCACTCAAACCAACCCGCACAAATGCTCGGTTGAAGTAAGCATTAGCATGATCTGGCTTTAATTCAATCGCCTTGTTGTAATCTTCAAACGCTGCTTGCTTATTCCCCAAATCATCGAGGATATTACCTCGGTTGTAGTAGGCAGAGACATATTTAGGATCGATTTCGATCGCTTTAGTGTAATCGGCTTTTGCTCCTTGTTTATCGCCCAAGGCAAAGCGCACGACACCCCGATTGTAGTAGGAATCAACGTAGCTAGGATCTAATTCAATTGATTTAGTGTAATCAACGATCGCTCCTTGTTTATCACCCAAGTCATCGCGAGCGTTAGCGCGATTGTAGTAGGCAAGCGCATAGTTAGGATCGAGTTCGATCGCCTTATTGTAGTCAACGATCGCAGCCTGTTTATCGCCTAAGTCAGCGCGAGCAAGACCTCGATTACTATACGCACGAGCATAAGTAGGATTGAGTTCGATTGCCTTATTGTAATCTGCGATCGCTCCCTGCTTATCACCCAAAGTGGATCGCGCGTTACCTCGATTATTGTAAGCATCAACATATTTAGGATCGATTTCGATCGCTTTAGTGTAATCGTCGATCGCTCCTTGAATATCACCATTTTTTCGTTTATCGATGGCGCGATCGAACAGGGTTTCAGCTGTTAAACCTCCCGCAGAAGGAGTTACTACCACTGGAGCAGATTCTGGTTGGCTTGCCACAGGAACAGTTGTGGTGTTAGAGTTTGGAGGTGCTGACAATCCAACTTTTTGTTCATTAACTTTCAGGCTAACCACGATTCCCAAAGATAAAACTCCCACTCCAACCGCCACAGCTAGCTTAGCTGCCCATCCCTTACCAGATTGCGGAGTTGGGCCGGAGTCGCTACTATAAAATGTTTGAGGTGTCGAAACACGAGCAGTAGGGAAGGGAACTGTAGGAGAAATAGATGGGTTTGACCTTAAATCTTGCAAGACCTCATTTGCAGACTGATAGCGATTGTGCATATCCTTTTGCAGTAGCTTATCCATTACAAATCCTAATTGAGGTGAGATGGGATTTGAGATGTGCTTGCGCCAATCAGATACCCAGCTATAGCCATGATCTGCCCATAGATGAAAGGGATGAATGTCACTCATGAGATGAAAACAGGTCGCTCCCAAAGCAAACAGATCGCTAGCATAAAGCGCCTTACCTTCTTTAATTTGCTCGGGTGGAGAATAGCCGTGTGAGCCCAGAGAAGTCCCAACAGTGCCACCAACAACTACAGTTTGAGACAACAGTTTAGAGACACCGAAATCAATCAGGAATGGTTTGTTATCCTTCCGATGTAGCATGATGTTTTCGGGCTTGATGTCGCGGTGAATCGTCCCGCGATCGTGGACAAACTGAAGTATGGGTAAAATATCGAGCAATAACTGTTGAATTTGCTCGCCGCTGTATTTTCCCTGGAGCTCTAATTGCTTTAGTAAATTATCTCCTTCGATAAATTGCTGCACAAGATACAGATAACTATCTTCCTCAAAATATGCCAGCAATGTCGGAATCTGAGGATTCTCACCTAACTTTTGCAGTTGTTTTGCTTCTTGCTCGAAGAGCTGCACGACTTTCTGCTGCACTCCCCGCGTACCCTCACCCTGATATGCCAATTGCTTGACAACACAGCGATCATTCAGCTTATGAGTATCTTCTGCCAGGTAAGTTTTACCAAAGCCCCCTCTACCAATTGGTTCGTTAACCTTAAAACGTTTGTGTAGCAGATCGACTAGACCTGTCCCACAGTTAAGACAGTGAGTATTACCATCTTGGTTAATGGGGCGATCGCAATCCGGGTTTAGACAGCAAAGCATTGCTCTCAAAAAGTAAAGGTTTACTGTTATTTTAAAGCAATTTCTAAAATCCCGCAGTTGCGAGGATTCGGTACATTTTTTTGGGGAATTACCTAACTGCCAGGATCGAGAACTGGCGGGCTAAAATCAAACGGCAGATCCTGATTTATTGCCTCAATTTGTTGCCTTTCGTACTCGTTTACTTCATGGATGTGCGGTAATAAAATCTGCTGAAGGCGAGGCCGATAGAAGCGATGCAAGCTGTAATTGGGCGAAGCTGGGAAACCACGTCTTTTTTTGTGCCTGCCGCCTGCACCCGGATCGAAGCCCTGGATACCCTGCGCGATCGCCCACTCAATCGGCGTGTAATAACAAGCATCAAAGTGCAAGCACTCGATCTCTTGCGTGCAACCCCAGTAGCGACCATAGAGACGATCGCCCTTACGAATGCAAAAAGACATGCCTACAGGTTTTGGCATACCTTCAGCTTCTGCGGCGACAAAGACAACGCGATCGCGATAAGAATGATATAACTCCTCGAAGAATTTACGATTGAGATATTTGCTGCCCCACCAACCAAACTTATCGCAGGTATCGCTATAGAGGTCGTACATAAAGCTAAAAAAGTGATGTGGAATCTCTTCACCTGCATACACCCGCATTGTTAAACCTGCATTGTTCACAGCTTTGCGCTCGCGTTTAACATTTCGCCTCTGATTTGCATTGAAGTTTTTGAGATAACTGTCAAAATCCCCAAAGTTCTGATTCTCCCAAATGTAACTATGGTGCAACCAGGTTGTATATCCGCGCGATTCTAACTCATGCTTCCATTGCGGATCGACATAGAGAAAATGACAACCTGAGATTTTCTGGCGATCGCAAAAGCGATCGATCTCAGACAAGATTAGATCGATAATTTTGCCCTGGTCTGGGCGATCGGACTCGATCAAAAAGCGATAGCCCTCGGCAGGAGTAAATGGAGCCATACCCAATAATTTTGGGTAATAATCTATCCCCAACCGCTGCGCCAAATCTGCCCATTGCTGATCGAAGATAAATTCGCCATAGCTATGCCCCTTCAGATAAAGCGGTGCGATCGCCACTAAGCTATCCCCATCCCAAATCAACAGATGGTGTGGTAACCATCCTTGCTGAGCGCTCGCACTACCAGATTGCTCCAGGTTCGACAGCCACTCCCACTCAAAAAAAGGAGTTTTTAATGGCTTAGCTAAAGCATTCCAAACCTCAGAGTCAATCTGATTAACGCTATCGATCCAGGTAGAAGTGTAGCTTAGCGAACTTTGTAGCATAAATAATGGGTTTAAAAAACTTCACACTACTTAATCTTAGCTGGTTGTTTTTAAAACCTTCTGAACATGCAAAAATGTCTTGCGATCGGAGTAAAACCTAAAAGCCCAATAGTTAAATGTGCTGACAGTTTTTAGGTAAACTAGAAAATCTGAGCAAAATTGCACATTGCAAATCAGACTGCAAATTTTAAGTTAATCAATATTATTCTAATGTCCTGGAGATACCTGAGCTATGGCTAAGATGTACTACGATTCTGACGCAAATCTTGACTTTTTGTCAGGAAAGAAAATTGCCATTATTGGCTATGGTTCTCAAGGACACGCCCATGCCCTTAACCTCAAAGATAGCGGCTTAGACGTGATGGTGGGCTTGTATCCTGGTAGTCCATCCTGGCAAAAAGCTGAAGCAGAAGGCTTAACCGTAAAAAGTACCGCCGATGCTGCTGCCGCCGCCGATTTTCTGATGATCTTGTTACCTGATGAGGTGCAGAGGTCAATTTACACCAAGGATATTGCCCCTAACCTTAAAGAAGGTGATGTGCTGGCATTCGCCCATGGTTTTAACATCCACTTTGCCCAGGTCGTGCCCCCTCCCCATATTGACGTGGTGATGGTCGCGCCCAAAGGTCCCGGACATTTGGTGCGCCGCGTATTCCAGCAAGGGCAAGGCGTACCTGCGCTGTTTGCCGTCTACCAAGATGCTTCAGGCCAAGCCCGCGATCGCGCTATGGCATATGCACGCGGTATTGGTGGCACCCGCGCCGGTATTTTGGAAACCACATTCCGAGAAGAAACCGAAACCGATCTATTCGGCGAGCAAGTAGTGCTGTGTGGCGGTTTGAGTGCATTGATCAAGGCTGGATTTGAAACCCTGGTTAACGCTGGCTATCAGCCCGAACTTGCCTATTTTGAGTGCTTACATGAAGTAAAGCTAATTGTGGACCTAATTGTTGAAGGTGGTCTGTCCACAATGCGCCACAGCATCTCGAATACAGCAGAATACGGCGACTACACCCGTGGCGATCGCATTATTACCGACGAAACTCGGGCTGAGATGCGCAAAATCCTCACTGAGATTCAGTCTGGGCAATTTGCGCGTGAGTTTGTACTAGAAAACCAATCTGGCAAACCAGGTTTTACCGCGATGCGCCGCCGCGAAGCAGAGCATCCCATTGAGGCAGTTGGGAAAGATCTACGGGCAATGTTTAGCTGGATGAAAAAAGTCTAATTAGCATCAAAGAAACTTGACGAATGAGGAGCTAGTGTGATAAGAATTTCTAGCTCCTCATGTCGAAGTAATTAGCGACACAATGGATCACCTTGCAAATTAAGCGATCGCCCTATCTATGGAAAAGTTTACGGCGATCGCTTTTTTTGATTATAAATGAAATATGGAGCAAGATTTTTTCGATCGCGGTTTGGAGAAAGCAAAACTTGCTGATTGGCCAGGCGCTATTCAGGAATTCGGTCGGGCAATTAAGTTAAATCCCCAATGCGCTGAAGCGTTTTATCGACGTGCCCTAGCCTATTTCGATCTAGGTCAGCCTCAATCAGCAATAGACGACTATAACAAGAGCCTGACCCTAAAACCGCAATGCTCAGAGGCGCTATTTGGGCGCAGTCTGGCACACATGTCACATGCCAATTGGCAAGGGGCGATCGCTGATGCCGAGCAAGTAATCCGACTCAACCAAAATCATGCGGCGGCACATCGTTTATTGGGTGTCGTGCACCAAGGCTTAGGAAAACCTCAAGCCGCAAATATTTATTATCGAAAAGCCGCCAAGCTCTATTTAGCCCAGCAAGATGAAGCTAATTGCCGACGTTGTCTAGAAAGCGCACATCAGCTCGATCTTCCACCCACTCAGCTACCCGACAACTTGCCATCAGCTCAGAACTTCCTCGATCGCGCTTTAACTAAATTGCAAAATGGGGATCTGCAATCAGCACTCAACGACTTTGACTGGTTGTTACAAGCCGATCCTAACGACGCTCAAGTTTACTGCCTACGCGGCATCTTGCGAGCCAAGCTAGGTAAATTTACAGGTGCGATGCAGGACCTTAACCGTGCCATGCAGTTAAAACCTCAAGATCGCCAAGTAAGGCTGAGCCGAGCCTCGATTCGTACTGAAATTGATGATGCTCAGGGTGCGATCGCCGACCTTAACCAACTATTAGAAGAACAACCCACTTGGGTAGAAGCCTACGTCGGTCGCGGGCAAGCATGGCGCAAGTTAGGCAACTATCGCAGTGCGATCGAAGACTATTCCAGAGCTTTGGCGCTCAAACCCAATGATGCTCAGATCTACAGCGATCGTGCCTTAGCGCGATCCGAATATAGCGATCTTAATGGCGCTATCAATGACTATCAGCAAGCTGCCAACCTATGGTTTGAGCAGAGCGATCTGCCAAGCTACCGCAAATGCCTAGATAAAATTAAAGCGCTGCGTTTAGAGAGCGAGAAACTAGCCCAGGAGAAAACACAACGCGAGCTGGTCGAACGGCAGTTAGATTGGCAAACTAGGGGAGATCTAGTCGATCTAGACTTGCAAACCCAATTATTAAGACTGGTTGGGGGCAATGCAGCGATCGCTCAGCGACTAATCGACATCGCCAAACAAGACTTCCCCAATATGCCAGAGCAATGGTATTGGCAAAAAGTAATCTTCGATCTAGAAAGCGAGTAGAGACTAGCCCCACTCGCTTTCCAAAATATTATAGCTGCTGATGGCTATTAACTATTGACGCGATGCTAGCTTCTCAAAATCGACTTGAGTCTGCTCTAACAGCTGACTACGACTGTCTTTGAATTGGCGATCGCTACCAAGGCTAGGCACCAGATTACGCGCTTGTAAAGCCATATGAAGTTGCAAATGAGCAACATAGTCACCTAAAGCCTCGAAAGGGGATGGCTCAGAAGCCAGGGCATTTGAATAGTATGAATAACTTGTAGTGTTCTCTTTCATTGCAACTTTGTTGAGTAATGTTGAGTGAACTGCAGTGGGTACATATTTGTCTGAGAAGACCTGTCTTTAGGCTTCTCATACTGAAAGACCCTATCACGGCACAGTGGCAAACCTAACTAATCCGAAACAAACCGTAACTTTTTGCTGTAATACTTAATCAAATTATATCGCTATGCCAAGCAAGCAGGACAAGTCATCAAACCTATGCGGTATGCTATTAAAGCTATTTACTGCAAACGATCCTGACCCATGGAAATTGAGCAACCAGCAACTTCCAGATAATCAATCATACTTTTGTCAGTAATTTTATTAATTATTAATCATATGTTCAAGCGTGCTGTCTTCACTTTCCTAATGATATTGACTATTGGCCTAACTGGCTGTGTCTCGTCTACAAGTGGACTTATTCCTTTCGTTGACAGCAAAGATGGCTATAGCTTTCTCTATCCCAATGGATGGTTGCAAACAAGTCTTAGAAATGGGCCTGATGTAGTTTTTCACGATATCGTCGAGCAAACAGAAAACGTATCAGTAGTAATTGGCAAGCTTGCTACTGTCAAAACTCTCAGTGAGATTGGAACTGCTAGCGATGTAGGTTTAAAAGTAAAGCAAAAAGTAATTGCCGTGCCTGGTTCTGGGCGTGAAGCAGAATTAGTTAACGCAGAGCAAAAAGAAGTAGATGGCAGAACATATTACTTGCTGGAATATACCGTCAAACGCATGACTGGCGAGCTACGCCACGATTTAGTTAGCGTCACAACAAATCGTGGTAATCTATACACTTTGAGCGTATCAACGGTAGAAAGTCGCTGGTCTAAGGTCAAAGATTTATTCTATAAAGTTGCATCGTCATTTTCTATTCAGCCATAAAGATTAGATAGTAATTTCTAATTATCAATTTACATCGCAAAATCGAACAACATAGACTTTCAGGTCTGGTCTAGTTTCTAATTTTCGGCTAAATCTCAGGTGGTTTCGGTGCCATAAATGTCACAAATTTTAATTATTGATGATGACCCAACTGTGAGATTGACCTTATCAAGATCGCTCAAGAATCAGGGCTATGATGTTGCTGTCGCAGTTGATGGAGAAGCAGGTCTTAAAGAAGCAATGCGGCTGCATCCTGCTCTGATTATCTGTGACTGGATGATGCCGATGATGGACGGGTTAGAAGTATGTCGCCAGGTTAAGGCTCAGAGTTCTCTCGCCAATACCTACTTTATTTTGCTTACTGCCCGCGATCAGGTGGGCGATATTGTGCAAGGACTAGAAACAGGCGCTGACGATTTTCTTTCTAAGCCTCCAGATATGAACGAGCTAAAAGCTAGGGTCAGAGCTGGCCTACGCCTTTACCAGGCTAATCATGCTCTGCAAGTCCAAAAACAGTATTTAGAAGCAGAGCTAGCTCAGGCTGCTGATTATGTGCGATCGCTCCTCCCCCACCCGCTTGAAGGCTCAATTACGACTCATTCTTGTTTCCTGCCATCAACTCAACTGGGTGGAGACTGCTTTGACTATTACTGGCTAGATCCAGAAAATCTGGTTATATATCTACTTGATGTCGCTGGGCATGGGGTAGGTGCAGCACTATTATCTGTCTCTGTGCTCAATCTGCTACGCACCAAAAGTCTAAGAGGTAGTTCCCAAATGCTTGCCACTACTGACCTTCGTCAGCCAGGCCAAGTTCTAAGTGCCCTCAACGACCATTTTCAGATGGCTGGTCACCAGGAAATGTATTTCACGATCTGGTATGGCGTCTACAATCAAACTACCCGAAAGTTATCCTACTCAAGTGGCGGCCACCCCCCAGCCGTCCTGGTAAACGAAGGAGCTAATGAAACAAGCATCACAAAGCTAAAAACTAGTGGTCTACCGATTGGGATGTTGCCAGACATCACCTTTGAAACTGACTTCTGCGAAGTTGCACCCTCTAGTAAACTCTTTGTGTTTAGCGATGGTGCGTAT
Source organism: Pseudanabaena sp. SOY_30_concoct_251 (assembly GCA_031388585.1). GTDB lineage: Bacteria > Cyanobacteriota > Cyanobacteriia > Pseudanabaenales > Pseudanabaenaceae > PCC-6802. The sequence goes on from JANMRU010000006.1 coordinate 12,186, forward strand.
GAAATTACACAGCTAGATGAGTCATTGTGGAGCTTGGATGAGTTGATTAAGGTCCTAGTTGCGCCCGTGGCGAACGGCAAAAGCAGCCTCGACTTTGCTTTGCAAGAGGCAACGGCTACAGCAAAGTACGGCAATAAATTTGAAGATGATTTGTCTCTTTTGGAAGTTAGCTTTAGCTAAACGGAACTGAAATAAGAAACCATGATTAAGGGGGGTAGGCACTGAGGCTCTACCCTTGCAGGCATTATTAATTTCTAGGTAGTCCAGCTTTTGAGTAGAACTCAGCCTGATTTGTGTAAATCGTAAAAATCTTACTCATACTTGTCAGATCGAATAGCATTTTGACTTGCTCGCTCAAGGAGCAAACGGCTAACTCGCCGTTGACGCTACGGATAGTCTTGAGTGCGGAAACTAAAGCTCCTAAGCCTGAGCTATCCATGAAGCTGACATTTTCTAGATCTACTAACAGAAATCGGGGCTTGGTTGCAGCTAATTCGGCAACATCGCGCCGAAACTTGGCAGCACTGGTTACATCTAACCTGCCAGACGGCTTAACTATTTCAACTTCAGAACCCATTTATTCAGACTCCAGACTTAACAATTTACTGATCGCAAAATTAAAATACAAGGTCTAGTTTATCTCTTTTTGGCGGAATACCGTAGCCATTGCGCAGTGGGGAGCACAAAACAAAATGCCCCTTAGTAATAAAGTAATAAAAAAATTTGATTTTGGGTATTGTTTGTACAGTCAAGTCAGCCTATCAGAGCACTCAACAGCCTACAATATGAAGTATTAAGTTCCCCAAGATTTTTTATTCAAGAAATCTTAAATAATTCTGATAACATTCATATTGCTTGTATCTTGAACAAAGATTTTGATTGAACTTAATAACTTTAATAATCCTCCTGTTTTGTTATCAATATTTGACTCAAGTCTAGAGTGCTGGGGAATGCTATATGACCTCCCAGGAATAGGGAATAGTAGTTAGCGATGATTATGGATAAATCCTTTGAATATATTTATGTATTCTTGGATTTTCTTGTGGGTGGTCATCTGGGTAGTTTCTGAGGTACAGGTAAGGATATTAGGAGATGAAAACGATCGTAGAATCTCAAACCAAATACCAGGCACATCAGCTTTTCTCTGTGCTTGAGGATTTCCGAAATCAACATGTTAGCGGCACTCTGTATTTCACTGCCAATCTGGGAGTAGATTCACACGATCGATCGCGCGTAATCGTGTTTCGCAATGGTGAAATAGTCTACGGTGGCGCTAGCCTCCCTGATAATGTCACGTTTGTAAAATTCCTAGGCAAAAAACTCAATCGCACAATGGTCGAGACAGCGGTTAACTTTGCTTTACCAAAGTTGACGAACAAAGACTCTACCCACGAACTAGTAGAAATAATTATGCGCCTCCGTTCGCTGACTTGGGCAGAGGTGGAAACGCTCGTTTCCGATCGGGTAGTGCAAACCATAGAGCAACTTCTACCCTATGCTGGACAATTCCGCATCGATCAGGGTACTAAACAAGACATTGCTTTCGATCTTACGCCAACGGAAACAGGCAAGGGGGTTAACTGGTTTCGCCTAAAGCAGCGAGTTGAGCAACGTCAGCAGTTATGGCAAACCCTGGCTCCCTTAATTCCGTCGATGGATGCGATTCCTCAACTCAAATCAGTGGGGTTAGCAGGTGTGGCGGACACCTCAGTCCGCCAGCAGTTACAGCAGCAAGTGGATGAGAAAAGTTCGCTAGTTGAGATTGCCGAGCGACTCGATCTTGACCCACTGGAGTTGGGGCGATCTTATTTAATGTGGGCCCAGGCTGGCTGGGTAACTTGCAAGTCTGGCATTCAGGGTAGTGCTAGCAGTACCCCAGATGCTCCATCAATATCAGTTGTGACTAGTAACCGACCGCTGGTTTTGAGCGTTGATGATAGTCAGATCGTGCAAACCACGATTAAGCGCATCCTGAGCGATCGCTACGAGGTAATGCTAGCCAATAGCGCGATCTCTGCCTTAAACATACTTAACGCTAATTCAGTTGATTTATTGTTGCTAGATGTTACGATGCCAGATGTTGATGGGTTAGAATTCTGTAAAACCCTAAGGGGGATCCCCAAGTTCAAGAATTTACCCATTGTTATGGTAACGGCTAAAGATACCCTAATCGACAAATTTCAGGGATTTATGGCTGGCTCAAACCAGTATTTATATAAACCGATTGAGGCAGCACACTTGCTAGAAGTAGTTGGCTCATTAATTCCATCCTGAAACCGCAATCCTCACACCCCCAATGCAGAACCCAATACAGGCAACGACACAACAGTATCAACCAGGTGGACTTGGTTCATTGCTAGATAAGTTATCTCAAGGGGGAGCATCTTGTGTGCTACATGTTAATGCTCAAGTTGCATCATCTACAAACCTAAGATCGCGCATTTTAGTTTGGCAAGGCGGGAAACTTGCCTATGGTGGTTTAAACATTCCAAATGCGCGAGATTTCACTACTAGTCTGGTGAAAAAATTCAAACCTGACTGGGCCGATTCGGCCCTGGGTTTTACATCTAAAAAGGCTACTGATAGTGACTCCGTCCAGTCATTGCTAGATATATTGTTTCGACTGCGTGTGATCGATTGCCAACAGGTGCAAGACTTTTTACTAGATCGCATAATTTGGACTTTGGAGCAGTTGAACGAACATGGGGCTCAGATTAGCATTGAGTCGCCAAACCCTAATTTCACTTTTCGCTTGCAAGGCGATCGCGGCGGTTTTTTTTATGGGTTCGGCATCAACGACTTGCGGCAAATTTTAAGCGCCCGCCAAACGCAATGGCGCAACCTGGCACCCATTATCCCCACCATAGAGGCCATTCCCATTGTTGTCACCAGTTTACAGAATATTACCGAAGCCTCAATTCGTCAGCATATTGAGAAGTGCATGGATGGCAAACGATCGCTAGTCGATCTAGCGGTACAGTTCGATCGCGATCCTCTGCAATTAGCAAAATCTTATTGCAATTGGGCTCAGAATGGCTGGATCAAGTTTGTCGATCCAAAGATTTCTGAACTTAAACTATTGCCTGTGATTCTCTCTGTGGATGATAGTCCAATTATCCAAACTATGATTAAGCGGGCGCTAAGCTCTCAATATGAAGTGTTACAAGCGGGTGCCGCCTTGGAAGCGCTGAATACCCTGAATCAACATGGCGATCGCATATCTCTAATAATTCTCGATCTGACGATGCCAGACATCGATGGATTGCAATTATGCCGAACAATTCGGAGTATCCCAAAATTCAAAAACTTGCCGATTATCATGCTGACGGCGCGAGATGGATTTTTTGACAAGGTCAAGGGGCAGATGGCAGGCAGCGATCGCTACTTAACCAAGCCATTTGAAGCAGAAAAATTACTGGAGGTCGTGAAGGAGTTCGTTTGAGAAGCTGCTTTTGCCTATGACATTGGGATTATTTTATCAGATTTATTGGTACTCATGTCGAATATGACGAGGTAGATGAGAAACGATCTAAACAGGAGTTGATGTCCAGACATTTACTAGCTCAGTGGCGTAAAATAGTGAAGGTAACGAGGAATTTAGCCATGAGTGTTGTTGTCCCTGACGAAATTTTAAGCGTAACTCGCATGACTGAAGCAGAAATGCATCAAGAAATTGCTGTCATGCTCTTTCAACGGGAAAAACTTACTCTTGCTCAAGCCAGCCGATTTGCAGGGATGTACCATGTCGCATTTCAGCACCTAATCTTTGAGTGCTTGAATAATCCAAGTCATAATTTTCCGCTTACATCATATCGTTGAGAGAAAGACTAACGTTTGCATTCAGCGGCTGCCAACTACTCTGATATTCCCCGCCGATAACTCAAGTCAGTCCGCCGCAACAGACTTGTTAGGCGTCACTATAGAAATGTTTCCACGCTGTTCAGAGTTTTCTCGAAGATAAAGCAGCCGCGCAATCATGGCCGAGAAACCAATACACCCAGTACACACAATCAGGACCAGCCAAGGTAGTGGACGCATACCGAGCGCTTTCGCTTGCGGTACTGCGAAGAACCACCCAATGCCTACTGCCAACAGCAGGTCTAGCCAAATCTGATTGCCCCACAAATTTCGGGTGTGTTCAGTCCAGAATCCAAACATGCCCTCAGTCATGACTGCCTGCAGCGAGAAAAGCAAAAACATCACCGATAGTGCAGTAGGGAGCAGCCAAATTTTCTTCATGTGCGCATCGTCTTTAAAAGCGACATACAACCCGAACAGAAAGAATAGCGCTCCCGCGATCGCTGGGACCAATGAGGTATTTGTGTTCATGGTGGTTACCTTGTGGAATGATGTTAATGTAATATTTATTACGTTAATCGTTAGCGTAGTGCTCGTTACGTTAATTGTCAACCCATGAGCCGACCGACAGAACCTCAAAAGAAGGAAGAGCTTCTAGAACGATGTCTAGCTGCCGCTATTGAAGAAGGGGTATTGGACTCTAGTCTCAATGCGATCGCTCAAAGAATAGGAACTAGCGGACGAATGATCGTTTACCACTTTGGCTCTAAACAGGAATTAGAGCGACAAGTTATCGGTCTTTTAGAGACTCGCTTACGCGAAAAATTATGGTCATTTCAAAGCATGTCCCTTGAAGGGTCTGATTGTCTGGCAGAACCCCTACTTGAAATGTGGAAGCATTTGACTTCACCAGAGATGCGTGGCTTGCTGAAACTGACGATGGATCTAAATCAACGTGCTATACGAGGTGATTCAGAAACACAACGTTTCTTAGAGCACGAGAGCCAACAATGGATAGATTCTCTATCTAATCTTACAAATGACAAAACTACTGCTTTATCTCTATTTCACTTATTTCAGGGGGCGATCTTGGACTATTTGACTTCGGGGAATGCACAACGCGGCCAACAAACGATTAAAGCTTTTACGGAAACCCTGCGGTTTTCGACTGGTTGAAAGTAGTGCGATAGATCGCAAGCGTTTCCCCTTCTTATCCAATATCTTTTCCGATAAAATGGATATTCAAAATGTGGGTTAATAAGTCGCTCAATAGAATTTCCTTCACAAGTTGAGAATGATGCCCTGCGATCGCAAATAAGCCTGTAGATTTGGCATGAGACCTTTAGGAACAATTTCAAATGGCACAATCGTAGTGTTACCCTGCTTGGTGAGCCAAGCGGCCGTAGAACCTGCCGCCGAACCAATTACCCATTCACCCGCATGGACTCTGGTCGCACCGTTAACAATATGACTGACCGCGATCGATTTCCCTCCAATTAACAGATTGTCTATTTTTTGAGGAATTAGACTCTCCAAGGGAATTACAATTGGTTTCACAAAGCCCTCAGTTATCGCTGCCGAGCTAGCTTCGCCAGATTTTTTTCCGTTATCATAGCGACAGCCATGCATATCCACGGCGTAGTGCGTGACGCCAACAGCAGATGCACTAAAATCTCTGCCTCCTGAAAGATCGGAGCGAATGTCTTGTTCTCGAATCATAAATTGATTCTGTCCATACGCATTCCTTCCTAAGATACGCCTACCTTCCCTAATATAAGGATACATGCTCAATCCAGATTGAGTAGATATAGGTGTTCCCTTGCCAAGCAAGTGTGAAACTGGAATGGGAGAATTCTGCATCAGCCACTCAGAAAATACTAGGGAGCGTTCCTCGCCATGGGAGAGCGCAGTTGTATTCAATCCTCCACTCCAATTCTGAGATTGTCCAGAAGACCAAATCGCTTCAATTGGCATGATTAAAGGTGGATTCATTACACCCCAATCGTTACCAGGATTCCAGTTTACGATCGTCATGTCACCCTCAACTGGATCATCCCAATTTGGGTTATTTTTTGTTTGACTGATAATGCGTCGATAATTAAAAAAACTGCGTCCACTCAGCATCGGATAACCGCCAAAATTAAATTCTTGATGATGAATTTTTTTGGGATAAGCTGTTTTAGTTGGGGCAACAAGTATATTTGATTTACCCCGATTGTTACCGATCGCTAAAACAAATGGGAATGTAAATGCTTGCGTGCAATCAGGGTTGTCTGCGATCGCGTGAGGTTCTTCGGTGGTTTTATTACTTTCCGATCCCAAACGATGGGGGATGTTTGCCGAAGCTACAAGCTCACCAGTATCCGTCGCATCAATCACGATCAAGCGCTTGCCAGGTGGAGGTTGTAGGCGCAGACGAGACTTCTCAAATTCATTATCACTTTGCCAAGCATACCAAGACGTAATTTCCTGCGATAGTCTACCCTTGGGAATATAGTTAGGATCGCGTGGAGTGCGCTGCACGGCATTAATTGCGATGATTGTCTTACCACTTGGATCGAATTCTACACCCTTAAAAGCGATTTCTGTGCCCCAGCGACTAGCGGGCGATCGTTTAGCAGCTTCTATGAGCAGACGCTTTGCTGCCGCCGCACCCGCAGTAGGAGAAAAGCAGAGATCCCCGACCCAGCAACTATTTGTTTCTGAGACCAACTTACTATTAGCTTCTAAGAAAATCGACTTTGATGGCAGCGCAAATTGCTCAGAAATTAACTGTTTAAAGTATTTCCAGCTAGTTGGAAAGGCTTTGTTCTGACGCATTAACTCTGATTCATCAATCGCAGATACACCTTGCGAACTCACTTGTCCACCCAGCATTGGGGTTAGTTCGATCAAACAGGTAGTCGATCCAGACTGCATGGCATGATAGGCAGCAGCTACTCCCCCTAGCGAGCCGCCCACAACCGCCACTTCACATTCCCATACAAGATCTTGCCCGATCGAGTTAGTGGAATTAGCATACGTGTCAAGCTGATTGCGATTACTTGCTGATGGCTCTGCGTTTCCCAAAATTGATGATGACTTAGCGGCAAAACCAAGGACTGCTAAAGAAACAAAGCCAAAAAAAATCACCTTTCTGAGGCGAAACATTAGTAGAAATCGATGCTCGGGGTCGAATTTGTTAGCAGGCTGATTAGAATTTTCCCCACTGTTATCATTCATACAAAAGCTGATGCAGTCCACTCACACTGCGTGAAAGCATAGCACAACCATATTTGCCAGTCTATGCTTTATATTACATTTCGTTGCCGATCGGGATTTCCCATCCCTTAATCGCTAATCTAGCTTGGATATCTTCCTGCCATGCTTGGAGCATGGGTAAAAATTCAGGTAAGTGTAGACCTTTTCGCCAAAGAATCAAAGCATCTTCGTTATTTGCTTGGTAATAATTACGCCTTCTCCCGATCGCTACGAATCCAAAACTCTCATATAGATTAATCGCCACAAGGTTAGATGTTCTGACTTCCAACGTAGCCCATTCTAGGCTCTTGCTGTTAGCTTCGCTCAGCAACCCCCAAACCAGGTATCGACCAATACCCTGTTGCTGGAATTCGGGTCTTACTGCCAAGATTGTAATGTGCGCTTCCTCCAAAATCGCCCAGAGACATCCAAATCCTAAAACAATATTCTCGACATTAACAATAGCAATGAGCGCGCTATTTGGACTATCAATCTCCCGCTCGTAAGCATTTATACTCCAAAAATCACCGAGGCAAGCTAGATCGATCGATTTGATCTGGGGTAGCATCTCTCGATCGATCTTTTTTAGACTCACTTGCATGAAAGTTGATTTCTGAATATGTATTTCTGCAATCTTTGCGAACTTGCTTCAACGCACGACTATAACTGGACGAGTGGCATGATGCACAACATAATCACTCACACTACCAAGCATGAGACGCTCAACCGTACCTAATCCTCGCGAACCCATCACGAGAAAGTCAGTTGCTTCATCCCTGGCGATCGCACAAATAATCTCTCTAGGATTACCGATTTCTAATCTAGTTTGATACTCAACCCCTGCTTGCTGACATATGGCCTCACCTTTTTGCAAAAGTGCCTGCCCTGTTTCCATCAGAGCCTTCTCTAACTCTAGATTAGGCGCACCCTGCCAGCCAACCCAATCACCTGTTGGCATCATTACTTTGGGGAAGTAATCGCTAATCGGTTCTATTACAGTCATCAGTACCACAAGGGCATGAGCTGGAACCGCCAAATCTATAGCTTTTTGTAACGCTTTATTGCTAGCTTCCGAACCATCAATTGCAACTAGAAGTTTCATAAAAACCTCAATTCTTAAATTTATCGAGCTTCTGGACTAAACTGCCATTAATATCACAAAGATATTAGCTGAGAGTTTAGTTTTAAAGATCTTTCTAACCTAATTGTATTCCCATGAAACTGCGATCGCGCCTTTGCTCAATTATTTGTTATCAGAATTTTGGGTAAAAACCCCGTCCTTTAGCGAAGCGTAGGACGGCTTTGTATTTAGAGTATACTAGGATAGCCAAGGTTAAACTCCTTCGCCATCGTGAAACGTAAGACACACTTTCAGGCGTAAAGATTGGGCGAAGTGCTGCGATAACACTTTAAACAGCAAGAGAATCAACGCAT
>JANMRU010000028.1:0-7178 GCA_031388585.1 Pseudanabaena sp. SOY_30_concoct_251
CTTGATCTTCCAATATGCCAGCTTTAACAACAGCCGCAGCTTGCACTTCTTCCTAGCACTATGGCCAGTAGCAGGCATCTGGTTCACATCATTGGGCGTAAGCACAATGGCGTTCAACTTGAATGGTTTTAACTTTAACCAATCAATCACAGATAGCCAAGGACATGTAGTACCTAGCTGGGCAGATGTAATCAACCGCGCTAACTTGGGTATGGAAGTAATGCACGAGCGCAACGCTCATAACTTCCCCTTAGACTTGGCTGCAATTGATGTAGCACCAGTAGCTCTAACTGCTCCTGCCATCAATGGTTAAGTTCTAAATATCCTCTGATTTAAATAAATTAGAAAAGAGTGGTTCCTCACGAGGGATCACTCTTTTTTATATGTTTAGGACTTACGCAGTCAAATCTACAAAAAACAATAGGAGGGAGTTTGAGGGCGTTGCCCTCAATTGGGACATTGCCCCGAACCCATTGAAATCTGGGTTTTATCTTTCATTGTGCGTAAATCCTGATGTTCTTCTTGACCATTATCGAAGATAAAAAATAGTTAAGCCAGTTTATTCAAGTGCCGAAAGTTCGCTATTGTGAGCCTAACTTAATTGGTTGTGAGAAAGTGGTGTTTATGCGGCGTATTTTTGGCTTTTTATTTTTATTTTTGTTTGCAGTGGCAGCATGTATAACTCTGACAGTAGGAGCTCAAACTCTCGTCCTGGGACTCCACCTCACTTATCCACCCACACAACACCAAACCACTAGCAGCAAGATCTTTTTGATCGGTTCTGCCCCAACAGATGGGGAAGTTTTGGTAAACGATCGCCCAATTAAACGCAGTATTTACGGACATTTTGCTCCTAGCTTCCCCTTACAAATAGGCGAGAACACGTTCGCACTAAAATATAAAGATCGCACTATCGATCTCAAAGTGACGCGATCGCAGCGAGAAACCTCACCACCTCAAGAATTAGGATTTATTGCGGATTCTCTCACTCCTACAGTGGATATGGCCAGAATGCCTGGTGAGCGGATTTGCTTTAATGCGATCGCCACACCATCAGCCACTGTTACGGTTAAACTTGGCGATCGCACCGTTGCACTTGAGCCTAAGACTGCAAATATCCAGTTACCCGCTAATACTGCGGCATTAACTAAATTGAATCAACCGATTGGCGAACCAGTTGCAGGAAGATATGCAGGTTGCGCAACCTTTGCAAATCCAACCAAACTTGGCCAACCAGAATACGAGGCTAGTTTAAATGGCAAATCGGTAAAACAATCAGCAAAGGGGAATGTGGAAATCCTCCCAAGCGATCGCCTTTTAGTTGCAGAAGTGAATGTCGAGCCTGGTGTGACTCGCACGGGACCAAGTTCGGATTTCTCGCGCCTCACACCTTTGCCCAAAAGCACACGAGCATTAATTACGGCTAGGGAAGGAGAATGGATACGCCTGAGCTATGGCGGTGAAAATAGTGCTTGGATTAATAGCAAATCGACGAATATTAGGGATACTAATCAACCACCCCACTCAATTGTACGGAGCTTGAGCAGTAAGATTCTCAAAGATTGGACGGAAATCATTATTCCCTTACAGATTCCTGTTCCTATCACTATCAATCAGAACAACAATACATTCAAGCTAACATTGCATAATGTGACGGCACAAACGGATACAATCTCTGTGGATAGCGATCCAGCGATCGAACGCCTAGATTGGCAGCAAGTCGATTCCACTAAAGTGGAATATGTGATTAGTCTTAAATCAGCGCGGCAATGGGGCTATAAACTCAGGTACGATGACACTTCGCTAGTTTTATCACTCAAACATCCACCTAAAAGCGATCGCACACAACAGCTAAAACCTCTAATAGGTGTGAATATCCTACTCGATCCAGGACATGGGAGTAAGGAAGATTATGGATCGCGGGGTTCAACTGGTTACCCTGAAAAAGATGTCACGTTGATTACTTCAAAATTGCTGCGCGATCGCCTGGAGAGAATGGGAGCTAAGGTTTATCTGACCCGTGAAGGAGATGACGATATTTTGCCAGAGGCTCGTGTGGCTATGATTAACAAAATAGAACCTGCGATCGCGCTTAGCATCCACTATAACGCCTTGCCAGATAATGGTGATGCTGAGAATACAAAGGGAATCGGAACTTTCTGGTATCATCCGCAAAGTCAAGGTTTAGCGCAGTTTCTGCACGACTTTCTAGTTAAAAATCTCAAGCGTGAAACCTATGGAGTTTACTGGGGGAATCTTGCCCTCGTGCGTCCAACAGTCACACCATCAGTTTTATTGGAATTAGGATTCATAATTCACCCAGAAGAATTTGAATGGATTATCAATCCGCAGCAACAAAAGTTGTTGGCGGAGACCTTAGCAGATGCTGTAGTTGCCTGGTTTAAGCAACCGCTCTAATTGCGATCGCGCAATAAATGATATAACGTGAATAACTAATGATCGTGAATTGATGCCACCGCAGTGTAATATTCAGCCTAGTTGAAGTTGTTAGAGGTTTATAGTCTATGGCATGGCGTGGAGGAACGAGTCCCTTAGAAAGATTTTATGGTTGCTTACCATACGCTTTACCCATGTCGGCGGTTGTGGGGATGGGAATATTCCTATTCAGTCAAATTCCAGGGCTGCAAGAAAGCTACTTTTTGTTTTTTGAACTTGCCAAGATCTTGAATTTTGGGATCGTACCGCCCATATTGAATATCAGGATTGTTGTCTGGATCTGCCTGTTTACGCTAGTTGTTAGGAATGAACGTTTTAAGCATTTTCTGCGCTTCAATACTATGCAGGCGTTAATGATTGACATCATCATTACATTAGTGGCGCTTGTAATCGAGCTTATTGGTCGAGGTTTTGGTGGAGTACCATTTTTTGGCATCTTTGTTCTGAGCGTTTTTACTGCTACTTTTCTGGCTGTGAATGCTGCTTTTATCTATGCTGTCGTTCAAAATATTAGAGGGCTTTATCCCGAGATCCCTATGGTGTCTGATATTGCCTACCACCACACTAGGTATTAATTTAAAAGCACTATGACTGTAGAAACCCACACTTCGGAAATTAGATCGGAAATTGCGACGCTGGCATCCTGGATGTCAGGCGAATTTAGTAACTGGGAGCAGGCGATCGATAACCCTCCTTTTTTCGCGCATATTCGCCTCTGTATTCGTCCTTTCCCTGAGCCCTTAAGCGATCGCGGCATCTGGCTATATTCCGAGCAAGCCTACGATTATGAAGTTGCCAGACCCTATCGCACCGCAATTTTACATATCTTGCTGGATGAAGAATATGAGGGTGGCGATCCACGCCTCAAAATCGATACCTACAAAATTAAGGATGAACCAGCATTTTACGGAGCTAGTCGCGAACCTGAGCGCTTAAAGCAGTTAACCACGGCAGATGTAAACATGCTAGAGGGTTGCAGTATGTTAGTAAAACGCACATCTCAAAATACTTTCAAAGTCAATGTGGAACCTGGCAAAAAATGTTGTGTGATCCGTAAAGGTCAAGAAACCTATTTAAATAGCGAGTTTGAGATCAGCGAAACTAGATTTGTCAGTTTGGAACGCGGTCACGATCCTATTACCGATGAACGCGTATGGGGTTCGATTGCCGGCCCATTTGAGTTTGAGAAAAAAGCTAGCTTCGCCTCAGAGATTGATGTTAGTTAGTTTTTACCTGTTTCGTTATAATTAATTGGCTATATAGCAATCCTGGATGAAATGTAAATTGGGGGCTGGGGCTTTGCACCCATAAGGGGGGAACCCCCTTCTTCCCTGAGCAAACAAAAACTGATTGCTATATAAATCTGAGCCGTTAGGTTAGCAACTATATACAGAAGGTAAAAGATTGAAGGCTTTAATTGTTGGTGGTGGTGGGAGAGAACATGCAATGGCTTGGAAGATTGCCCAATCTGACAATATCAGTCAGATTTTTTGCATTCCAGGCAATGGTGGAACGGCAACTATGCCCAAGTGCCGAAATGTATCGCTATTCGTTGACGATCTTGAGGGCATTCTACGATTTGCTGAGGTGCAGGGAATTGGTCTAACTATAGTTGGCCCCGAAGTCCCTCTGGCTATGGGTATTGTCGATGATTTTCATGCGGCGGGGATGCCTATTTTTGGGCCGACCAAAGCAGGTGCACAGATTGAGTCAAGCAAGTCTTGGGCAAAGGATCTGATGTTGGCGGCCAAGATTCCCACTGCGGCCAGTCAGGTTTTTACCGAATTGGCTCTGGCTAAAGCTTATGTGCAGCAGCAGGGTGTGCCAATTGTGATTAAGGCCGATGGCCTTGCCAGTGGTAAAGGTGTAACTGTTGCTATGACTCTTGAGGAAGCCCAACTAGCTCTCGATCTCTGTTTTAGCGGTCAATATGGCGATGCAGGCGAAACGGTACTGATCGAAGAATATTTAGATGGGCAAGAGTTATCTGTACTCGCGATTACGGACGGACGGACGATTCGATCGCTATTACCAGCCCAAGATCATAAGCGTCTAAATGATGGCGATACTGGCCCGAATACAGGTGGTATGGGAGCCTACGCGCCTACACCTTTGGCAACACCTGAACTGATGGCAAAAATTCAGACTTTGGTACTTGAACCTGCGATCGCCACTTTGCGCCAGCAAGGTATTGATTATCGCGGTTGTCTCTATGCCGGTTTGATGATTTCCCCTACAGGCGAGCCCAAGGTAATTGAATTTAATTGTCGCTTTGGCGATCCAGAAACCCAGGCGATCTTGCCCCTGCTCAATTCTCCCTTAGATGAGTTAATGCTAGCTTGCATTCAAGGGCGTTTAGATAAAATGCCACCCATTAACTGGAAGCCAGAGTCTTCGGTATGCGTTGTCATGGCTGCGGCTGGCTATCCTGAAAAAACTCAGAATGGCCAATTTATCGCTGGAATTGGGAAAGCAGAAGAATCAGGATCGCTAGTATTTCATGCTGGCACTAAATTACAAAATAATACTTTAGTTACCTCTGGTGGACGGGTACTGGGTGTAACCGCAACTGGTAGAAATCTTAACGAGGCGATCGCTCGTGCCTATGGATCCATTAGTCACTTAAGTAGCGAAGGCTTAATCTATCGTCGCGATATTGGTTGGCGTGCCACATCTGCATGACGGTAGAGATGAGCCGATGCTGACAACCTAAAACACCTAACAGACGGCCCTTGGCGGTCAGCTCCATCGAGCAACATTACAATCGAGTGAGACTCGCTAGCTGATCGATGATTACAAAAACTGGGTCATCAAGTGGTTATTGCTGCTCGCGATCCCCATTCGCAAACGGTTCAATCAGCAATAACTTTTCACTTGCGAGCTGACTAATCAGCGACATAACACTTTGTTAGGTAAATTTAGGGGCATAGTCAAATAATCTCTAACGTACTGTTAGTTTACGGTCAGGTATTTGTTCAGTTAGTCTTAGGAAGTAATTGATTTATTACTCAAATAAAACTATTACTTCACCAAAATTCTTACGCAGAACGCCTGGTTGTCAACATGAACAACTCAAATCCTACAAATCAGTCTTTAAGTCAGATAGGTTTAAAAGCTTTTGTCACTTTTACATTAACTACCTGTAGATCGACCACTTTTGACGTAGACACAAACCTGCGTTTGCTCGATCGCGCCTGGGAAGCTCAAAAGCAAATCTGGGCAAATCAAGAATTTTTAGCTTTTTAGTTTCGCATTAATATAATTGGTAGTCCTCATATACGGCACTACCCACAAACAAATTTACAGTTGCGGAATACTGTTAATTAGTCCATGACAAACGCTAGCAAGAAAATCTAAATCGAGCGTTTCAATGCGATCGCTCGGTAAATGGTAATGAGGATTCCGCATATTTGCCGTATCTGTCACCATCATGGCACGGTATCCCAAATCCCAAAATGGAGCTTGGTCGCTACGCCGCGTATCAGGGAGCATTAGTCCTCGATTCGGAACGGGTAGGCATTCGCAGGATATCCCATTTTTTCGCATACTGCGATTGAGCCAAAACAGATCGGGAATGGCGATCGCATTTCCAATCAGCGCAATAAAATCCCCACGATTTGGATAGAATTTTTTCAACAATGGAATAGGATAGTGTTGCGAGCCTGATGTGCGATCGCAATAACCCAACATTTCCAGCGAAAGCATTAATCTCAATGGCTGCTTTTGTTGCCACAAATCATTTGCATATGCCCTACTCCCCAACATGCCATATTCTTCGCGATCAAAGGCAATTAGACGGATGGGATAGAATAGCGGCTGCTCGGCAAATGCTCTAGCTAGCTCCAATAAAACCGCAACACCTGTAGCATTGTCATCTGCACCTGGCGATCCTGGGACAGCATCATAGTGAGCTCCGATTAAAATGGGGGCTTTCTTTTTGCTAGTGGCGATCGCAGGTAAATTTAAAATCAGATTTTGGCACGTCTCTCCTCTCACCAAAAAATTATGGGTTTCTACAGTCCCCCACTGGGAGAGTTGCCGTTTAATATACTGCTGTACAAAAAAATGCCCCCCAGTGGCAAAATAGGGGTCTCGCTCCCTGACAAGTTGGTCAAGATGAACGTGTAAAAACTCTTTAAGCTTTGGCAAATCCAAGGTTACGCTTTTACTGCGATGCAATTATAGCGGTTATTAATTTGTCTTTGGCTGTAGGGAAATTGTAAAACCGTTAGTAAAACCACCAATATTATTGACAACTATTCTTATTAATGCTAATTTCTATATATAGTGTTCTCCTCTCTAGGAATCAGGAAGAAGATCTAGGTAACTCAGAAAAGCATTTACTGTAATTGCCTAGGCTTCTTTTTTATTGTTTATTTTTTGCTAGCACTAAAGCGTTTACAAGATTTTAACAGGAATTATTTTTATTTAAATTGAAGGGTTTAGGCGGAACTGCATCTGCAACTAACCCCTCAATAAATCGGTAAACTAACCCAAAAGAGACCTTGTTCCCAAGTCTGTACAAACAGAGCAGAAGTCTTGATATGCAAAAACAGGTTGAGTATTTCCCAACCTGCTGAATCTATTTGCTGACTAAATATCAGCTTGTGAAATCATTAAGCAATAATTTCGATCACGTTATTAAAGAATTGCGGGACAGGAGATATTTGGGCAAAACGCTCATAGAAAGCACCCGTACCAGCGCCATCGCGATCAAAGTA
>JANMRU010000029.1:0-10075 GCA_031388585.1 Pseudanabaena sp. SOY_30_concoct_251
CAAAAATATTAAAAAAATTTATTTAACAACAGAAATTAGGAGATTATTATAAAAATAAACAAATGTAATAATTTAATTATTGTTTATTAGATAAAACAAAAAATCTCATTTATTTTTGTTTTATTTTGGGGTGACGGGGCAAACCCCTTCGTGGGGTCGTAGACCCCACACCCCAACTTGCAATTCTTTTTGGTTTGTCTAGGGGTGAAGGGGGAGACCCCTTCGCGGGGCGCAGACCCCACACCCGCAACTTACAATGCATATAGGATTGCCGTATTGTGTCAGCATTGATCATAAAGCTTGGAAGAAGTAACTGTGGATCGTATTCCCATTCCATCTCATATTCATTACGAGCTATTGCTACAGTTATTGGAGCGCCAAACCCTGCCTGCGATCGCGCAATCAGATCGCGCTTCCAGGGAGCAAATCCAATCAGCGATCGTTATGCTGCGTAAAGCCCTAGCTTTACAAAAACAGTTCGAGTCATTTTGCGAACAGCAGAGCATCCCCACTTCCTACCGCTGGTCGCTGAACGATCTACCCAGCCACAATACCGATAATCCTGAATACACTACACCTCAAAAGTATAGCTAACGCCTAGATATTAGGACAGAATAATTGGGGGTGTGGGGGCAATGTCCCTACGGAGGAGTACCCCCCTCCACCCCGTTCTAACCTAATTGGCGATAGCTATATAAATAGCGAGATTTGGGAATTAGTCACTTTTCCCCAAGAAATAGTAAATTTTAAATGTATAGTTTTTGGCAGCATAATTACTTGCTGAGCATTTATCGGTATGGAGCCACCTCAAAAACAACCATCTTTCAAATCTAAGTTTGGGAAAACTAATCCCCTACAGCTAATTACGGTGGGGCTATTGGTTTTAATTTTGGGCTTGCTTTTTGGGTTATTGATGAAGCTATTAACTCTCAAAAACGAGTCTACTAGCTCTGCGCCCAAAGTCTCGATCGCCGCAAATCCCGATCGTTCTTTGGAAAGCGACCCCAGTCTCGACAGCAATTTCCCTACTACGCCAGAAAAGATTAATCGAGATCGCTTTAACAAGATCAAAAAGGGCATGACGCTAAAGCAAGTGGAGTTAGTCATTGGTATCCCAGGGAAGCTGATTGCTGATAGCAGCACATCAGAGGGAACTGGACAGGTCTACTCCTGGAAAAATCCCCAAGGTAGTAATGCCATTGTGGAATTTAAAAATGGTAAAGTCGCAGCCAAGGCACAGGCAGGGTTGTAGTGGATCGGTTTTATTTATTTAGGGGTGAAGGTGCGGAACCGCTTCATGGGGGCGCAGCCCCCACACCCCCAACTTACAATTCATATAGGATTTGTGATAAATAGCTCATTCACCTAACCAGGCATGACGATTTTCTGCTTGCGCAGGAGTAGGGTTTGAGATCTCAACCAGATTATAGCGATCGCTCACAGGTGCTTGCAGAACTAAACTCGTTTTATATAACTGGTCTTGTTTAAAGAGGGTGAGTTCGATGCTCTCCCCAGTTGTAAATTGCTTTAGTCGATCGGCGTAGCCTTCCACTGTAACGCGCACACCAGCGATCGCCAACAACTCATCACCGGGATCGACTCCTGCTAGCTGAGCTGGCGAGTTAGCTTCAACTAATCGCACTATTGGTACACCATTACCAGATTTGAGTGACATACCTATATAGGGTGGCAAATCTTGAGTTGTTGATGGCTGCACCTCTAAACCAAATGGTTCGAGATACAAGTTATAGTCCAGTTCTTGAGTGCCGTATAAATATGCCTGGAAGAACGATCTCAGATCTCTGCCAGCAACCGATGCGATCGCTCCGTACAAATCTTCCTCTGTAAACCCAATTTCATCTTTACCAAACTGCTTCCACATCAAGCGCATCACATTATCTAAAGAGGCGCGATTCTTAGTATGCTGACGGATCGCTAAATCTAGCAGCATAGATACCAATTCGCCCTTGAGGTAGTAGGAAATCTGGTTATTTGGGGTATTAGAGTCGGGTCGATAGAGTTTAATCCAGGTATCTAAGCTTGACTCAGATAGCGTTTGGACGTGACGACCGTAGGTGGTTTGTAGGCGCGTAATATTGTCACTCATTAGTTTGAGGAAGTGCTTAACCCCATAGATCCCCGCCCGCAGAGGAATCAGCAGATCGTAATAACTTGTCGTCCCCTCACTAAACCAAAGTGAAGTAGTGTAGTTTTCGCGCTCGTAGTCGAATGTCTCCAGTGCTTTCGGCCTGATACGTTTTACATTCCAGGTATGGAAAAATTCGTGTGCGACTAAATTTAAAAAGCGTAGGTAGCTATCCTGACGAAACCCCAAACGTTGATAGATCAGCGAGCAGCAGTTTTTATGTTCTAAACCACCATTTGCATTCGGTGATAAATGCAGTAAAAACAGGTAGCGATCGTAGGGCAAGCCCCCAAACACCTCAGCTTCGGCTTCGATAATTGCTGTAGTGTCTTTGATTATGCGATCGGGTTCGGGATTGCCATCACCCCAAATCGCCAGAGAATGGGGCTTGCCCAACACGTTAAACTCATGGCGGCTATGCAGTCCGACCTCAAAAGGGCTATCCACCAGAGTATCGAAGTCGGCAGCGTGGTAAGTATGTGGTTGCCCCGTTACAGAGGGAAGAGATGTTGCAACTTGCCAGTTTTGATGTGGGAGTTCTATTTTGACCGTTAGCGCATGCTGTTGATGTCCAGGGACAAATAAGAAAGTAGCCGCACCATTAAAATATCCGTGGGTGCGATCGAGATGGTTCGTGCGCACCGTCAGTTCATTCGCAAAGATTTTATAGCTAATTTGGATATAATCCGAGCCTGCGATGCGCCATTGATTTTTACTGAGCTTCTGCCAAGTTAGTGGGTTGCTGGCGCGATCGCTCACTTGAAAATCCTGTAAATGCTTAGCATATTCGCGCACGAGGTAAGAACCTGGAGTCCACACGGGCAGATGGACTTCCACGGAATCTTCTTGCCAGTTTTCAATTGTGAATTGAATGTGGAACAAGTGCGTATCTGGTTGTGGCATCGAGACAACAAACTGCCAGAGTGTGGTTTGTTGTCCAATTTGTTGTCCAATTTGTTGTTCAGTAAGTAACTTGTTTTGCTGGGGCTGTTCTACCAAAAATTCATCCTCTCTACCCTTTGCCATTACTGATCCTTTCCAACTCAATCTTCACCTGCTATTATCACCTGTCTCTGTAAGAAGCGAGGGGACTTAGTTAGCGATCTGATACCTTATAGATAGACCAACTTGAGTCCAACTCAGCATTTTTGCGATGACTACCAACCCTCCGACCCTCACCTATACTCTGGAAGAAGTCTTGACCCGCTTCGAGCAAAAGATGGACAAGCAATTTGCCGATGTTAATCAGAAGATGGACAAGCAATTTGCTGATGTTAATCAGAAGATGGACAAGCAGTTTGGCGATGTTAACCAGAAACTAGAAAAATTTGATACTCGTTTTGACAAGATCGACGAGCGCCTAAATAAACTGGAAGTTGGCCAAGCAGAGTTATCAGGCGAACTTAAAGCCCTGGATAAAAAGCTTTCAGGTGAAATTAAAGCCTTGGATGAAAAGCTTTCAGGTGAAATTAAAACCCTGGATGAAAAGCTTTCTGGCGAAATTAAAACCCTGGACGAGAAAGTTGGCGGTATTGATAAGCGGCTCGAAAACCAGGAATTCGTTAATCGTGGCTTATTAGTCGCTTTGATTGTCGCTTTGATTGGCGGCGCCGCAAAACTATTCGGTTCGTTCCCAATATCTAAAGGCTGACAATACGCAAATGCACATAAAAAGCACCAGTTTCCTAGGTCGGACAACTGGTGCTTTTAAAACCTACTTAAAAATTATGCGAAATCTAAAAGTTTGTCTTATCAACTTCTACCTTGCAGATTACTGAGCAGAACCAACACCTACGTAAGAACCGTAGAAGAACAGACCAAGCACGCAGAGCGCGCTAATCCCAGCAACGGTTGCAACCAACCACAAAGGAATGCGTCCACCTTCAGTCATTTAGCTTAACCTCATTAAAACGAATTTGATTTAGTACGAGAAAGCTACGTTTGATTTGACTTCGACTAATGTTTAGCTAAACAGCCAGATTTAGTTAAAGAAGTAGCTAGAGAACAACAATACAGTAACGAATATGAGCAACAAACCCAGGTAGAGAGAGGTACGATTCAACTCTACGGGCTGGTTATTAGGATTTTTTGCAGCCATGATATAACCTCAACTTAAGTTTGACAATCCAGGAATAAACTAACGGCTAGTAAACTGCATAGCAGCGATCGCGCCAATGAAAAATACTGTTGGTACACCTAGAGCATGGATTGCCAGCCATCGGACGGTGAAAACAGGGTACTGAACAGGTTGATTTGGATTAGTAGTAGCCATGAGAATTATTACTATTGATTAAAGTTAGGGATTTCTTTGTTAGCATCGTAGCGATCGCGCAGGATCGGAGCTTCTTGGCGATCTGGCGTGTAATATTCGTTAGGACGAGGCGTACCAAAAACGTCATAGGCAAGCCCTGTGTAAACAAATAGGAATCCTGCCAAGAATAGAGCGGGAATTGTGAGGCTATGAATGATCCAATAACGGATACTGGTGACAATATCGGTAAATGGACGTTCTCCTGTTGTACCTGACATAAAGGTTCTCTCTTACTAGAATATTTAATCTTTACAAATAATAATTTAATATCTTAGCAATTAACTTAACAATTCCATTTCCTCTCACTGCTTTTCTGAAAGAGTATTATTACTCATCCATTTAATTTGAGCAGAACTGAATAAGTAATTAGCCACCACTAGTAATTGTATCTGGTTTGCGACCACATAGAAATTATAGAAGCTATGGAAATTAGGAAGATCAAACCAGACGAGTGTGCCGAGTTATTATGTGGTTTTGACTACGCCTTCGCTGAGTGGACAGGGCGCGCGATCGCGGCCGAGCAAACTAATTCAATTAACCCTAATGATGTACTAGCTGTTTTTGTAGATGATAAGTTAGCATCAGCGCTACTGAACTTCAAGTTTCAACAGTCGATTAGAGGTGTCGTTAAGGGGATGGGCGGTATTGGCGGCGTATGGACTTATCCTGAGTATCGTTCTCAGGGATTTGTGCGCGAGCTGATTAAAGCTGCTTTTAGTGAAATGCATTCACTGGGGATGGCAACCAGTATGCTAATTCCGTTTAAAGATAGTTTCTATGCCAATTTGGGCTACGTTACCAGTAATGCCAATCTGGAGGTAAAAGTACCGATCGCGGCGCTTAGGCACACTCTACATGCCGAAATCGCGGGTAACTGGTATGTGGAGAGAGTCAATGCTAGTAGTGTCAAGGATGAATTCCTGAGATTTATGCTCACTATGGCACCGCAGCAGCATCATGGCATCACCCTACCTTTAAATATGACTGATATTCAATGGCAGGAACTGATGGAAAAGTACCTGTGCGTCAAAGTTGAGCAGGACGGACAACTCGCCGCGATCGCGATTTATGGAATCAATAGCAACTTTCGCGCTGCGCTTGGCGATCGCCTCATAAATATTCGGCACATGTACTGGAATAGTCTTGATGCTCGGACAAAACTGTTCGGCTTCTTTGCAAGCCATAGGGATCAAGTTCGTTACATCAGTATGGATTTGCCTTTAGGCTCGAACTTTTATCAGTGGTTTCAGAATTTAACCGATCCCTGTGAAACTAAAGTGGGGATTAACGCTTATATGGTAAGAGTTGTAGATGTAGAAAAAGCGATCGCGGATCTTCCTGCCCTTCTAGAGGGAAAAGTCACGATCGCAATTACCGATCCATTCTGCGATTGGAATAACGACACCTTTACGATTTTCAGCCTGGATGGCAAACTGACAGCCAAACGCACGCAAGCTCAACCAGATGAGATCGCCACGATTCAAGCAATGTCTGCTCTGGTTTATGGCACGTTGAATATTGAGGAAATTGAGTACAGAAACTGGTTGACAATCTCAAATCCCCAAGTTAGCGCCATCCTATCTAGCTGGTTTCCCCCCATGCCGATCTACAGCACGTTCAGATTCTAAACGAAATGCATATCGCGATCGCATAAACCTTGCGATCGCGATCGCACAAACCTTGCCCTAAAACCAATATAAATTAAGTATCGTATATATTTTGTGCGGCGGCATGGTTGTTCGCACGATCAAAACGATCCAATCGTTTAAATTCCGCAAATGTCACACATCCCAGGAAAAATGAGCTATGAAATTCAAATTTTTAGGATCGATCGCCCTTCTACTTTTGCTAGCTAGCTGCACACCTACGCCTTCTAGCAATACCTCTACCAATAACGACTCAACTCCTAACAACACCTCTAACCCAACCACAGTTAACACAACAGAACCAAAATCTGCAGGTCGCTCTGGTAGTTTTGTCGCAGGCGAGCATCCCACTGAGGGGCGAGTAAGTATGATTAGTGAGAATGGTAAAAACTATATCGAACTTGACCAGTCATTTAAAACAGATAGTGGTCCCGATCTGTTTGTAATTTTACATCGCTCGAAGGATGTGATTAAAGACAGTAAACCACCTTCCTATCCGATTAAAGAAGGGGAATACATCAACGTTAGTCCCCTGAAAAATGTTAGTGGTACTCAGAGATATGAGATTCCTAGCAATGTGAAGTTGTCTGACTACAACTCTGTCGCTATTTGGTGTAAGCAATTTAATGTAACTTTTGGCACCGCTGCTCTGAGCAGCTAGACACTAGACATTTTGGGAAGCCCCCCCAGCGATCGCTGGGGGGCTGGAAGCGCAAAAATTACCTTCTTCGATATCTCGCTTCTTCACTATTAGCAAGATTACGCCGTATTTGCTCAAGCGATCCGCCATTCGCTAGAAACGATTTTTGGGTTTCCAATCCACCTGGATCGACATTACGACCTAGGACTTGCTGGTAAACTCTGTTGACTGCGCTTGATACTTCCCCACTATACGCAAGATCTCGGCGGACTTGTGCCAATGACCAACCACTACTCATATTTCTGGAGTAGTTATCCAATCCATTGCGATCACCATTACGTCCCAGAATCTGGAAGTAAAGCTGATTGATATCTCGGTAGTAATTATTATTGGGACGGTTGTTATTGTTGTTATTGTAATTGCCGTTATTGTAGTTACCATCGTTATAGCGATACCTACCAAATCCAGGGCAATCAATGTATTCGCTGTCCCTGTAGCAGGTTATGTTTTCTGCGGCGGCAATAGCTGGAATGCTGCTGATGAGCAGAAAAACGGCACTAGCCAACATCTGGTGCTTCATATATTTACTCTTTTTTCTCTTTAAATCTGCAAAGGATATTACTCTAACTTTTTGCGATCGCTCAACCAAGCAACCTGAGAAACTACCACCCCATAAACCAACTAAGTTCTTGTATCGCAATCCTAGATGAAATGTAAATTGGGGGTTGGGGGGTCACCCCTTCACCCTTAAACAAATAAAAACTGACTACTATATTAATGAATTAGAATAACCTGCCAAGTTCCTGAACAACTATAAATTTAGTTGAAAATCGACGGCAACTATCCTACGCGGGTTCATACCAACATAACAGTGACTCGATCGCCCGTTGGAACATAGGTTTGATTTACCCTTAATACCGCGAGCCCATTAGTGCCAGCCAGACTCACTAAATTACCTGAACTATAGTTATCCACTGGCTGAAACTGCCAATACCCATCTGATAAGCTGAGATGCCCCCAAAGGTATGTCTCCCTTCGCCCTTGGGCGTGCAGATCTGCTAGAGTAGTTGCCTTAAGAAATTTGGGATGCCAGCTAGATTGTTCTTCTCCACTCAGCTTGGCGATCGCCCCTTGAATAAAGCGCCAAAAACTCACCATCGCGGAAGCGGGGTTTCCTGGCACGCCAAAGTAAAGCTTCATTCTTGAGGTCTTCCCAGCATTGTCCAGGTTTGGAGGAATTGTCGCAACAGTAAGCGGCTTTCCTGGTTTGATCGCGCAAGCACGAATATGGATTTCTGCCCCCATTTGGGCGAGCAGTTCATCAACATAGTCATAGTCACCTACCGATACTCCCCCAGAAGAAATTACCATATCTGCTTTGGAGATTGCCTCCGTCATGGCGGCCAATAATGCTTCTTTGCGATCGCTGACACTTCCCATCGGCAGGGCGATCGCGCCAGCTTGTTTGACTAAGGCAGACAGAGCGTATTGATTTGAGTCGATAATCTGACCTGGTTCTAGAGGCTTGTCGTCATATAGACTTACGAGTTCGCTTCCAGTGGATAGAATCGCTACGACTGGGCGATCGTAAACGGTTACCGTACAGCACCTTGCTGCCGCCAATACACCCAGATGCGAACCAGAAATTCTCGTGCCTGCCTGAATCAGAGTTGTACCTGCTCGATAGAATTCTCCTTGATGCCGAACATATTCGCCAAACTGTGGTTTGATGTTTAACGTCAGATCATTTCTATTCCTTTCCGTATCCTCTTGCATGACTACGGTATCGGCTCCCATTGGCAACATACCGCCAGTAAAAATACGCGCGCATTGACCTCTCTCTAAATATTTGGGAATTGCAGTTCCTGCTGGAATATCAGAATCGGCGATCGCTAAGCGATCGGTCTGTTCCAAATCCTCATAGCGCAACGCATACCCATCCATCGCTGAGTTATCGAAGTGGGGGAAATCCAACTCGCTGATGACATCACGAGCAATTACTCTCCCTAAGGCATTATTTAATTCTACTTGTTCGATGCGGCGGAACGCATCCCGATCGCGAAGCGTTTCCGCAGGAAATAGGGAATCGCCATCTCGCTCTAATTCAAAAGGTTGAACCAGATTAAGAATGCATGTTTCTGCCTCTGCAACTGTAAACATGAGCCTGTAATTCAAATATTTATCTGCATACAACACTAACAGATATGTAAAAGCAGGTTGGGAACTTCCCAACCTGCTGAATCTAATTTCTGATTATACTTACAGCTTGTGAAACCGTTAAGCAATAATTTCGATTGTGCCAGCAACAGGTCTATTACCTAATTGTGGAGCGGGAGTGAGCATAGCAAACATTTCAAAGAAAGAACCTGTGCCAGCACCATCGCGGTCAAAGTAGAGTCCACCACCAGTGTTATCGTAGAAGATACTGCCAATACCTATGGTTGTAGCAGCATTTTGCCCATCTACCCCACCTGCACCTTCTCTGAAGCCGAAATTTGCACCAAAGACAGGGTTAAAAGCTCCAGTTTGCCCGGCAAACAGATTTCCCCCAAATCCACTCGCACTAATTTGCAGTCTGTCTCCGCTAGTGAGTGTTACACCAGGATTAAAATAATCAGTAATAAAGTCTACTTCACCAGAACCAGGCGTAAAGTTCGCAAACTGAAAAGCATCAAAATCAGCTCCACCTGTCAATACATCGTTACCGCCGTTGCCGATTAAAGTGTCAACCCCTTGTCCACCTCTCAGGGTATCGTTACCAAGACCTCCATCTACATAGTCATCACCACCCAGAGCAGAGACAATATCATCGTTCACTGTGGTCTTACGGCCAGGGCCAGCTTCAGGATAGAATGCGTCACCAATCGGGCTGCCTGTCAAACTTACACCAAAAATAGCCATTATCGTTTCCTCGGATTTCTCTTATATGTTCAAGTTCAAGTTTTCGATTCTTGCGCCTACCTAGAGTTCTCAATTGGTTTGAGCGGTTGATGTAAGGTGGCATTTCCTCGATGAACCTAATGTAAGGGATTCCAAGAGTTCAGGATGCGATCGCACCCATCGTCAGCCTGCGACATTCCCGCTTCAATTCTGTGACCCAGATCGCTGACAAAAAGAGAGTTTGGTGCGATCGCAGTTCCCAAGTCTGTACAAACAGAGCAGAAGTCTTGATATGCAAAAAACAGGTTGAGATCTATTTGCTGACTAAATATCAGCTTGTGAAATCATTAAGCAATAATTTCGATCACGTTATTAAAGAATTGCGGGACAGGAGATATTTGGGCAAAACGCTCATAGAAAGCACCCGTACCAGCGCCATCGCGATCAAAGTA
>JANMRU010000037.1:0-4578 GCA_031388585.1 Pseudanabaena sp. SOY_30_concoct_251
TTACTCGCAAGCTTAGAGCTGCCTTCTGCTTCAGAAATATGGTAGAACACTGGCCGTTCTGAGTTTTGGAGCTTTTCTTTCTTTTTCTTTTTTAGTTTTTTCTTATTCTTCTTAGTAAGATCTTTTGGGATTGGGGTCTCTGCGATCGCATTTGCAGAGCGATCCCCGTTCATAATTTCAGTTTCCATAGTCGATCCTCAGGTTCTCAGAGAGTTCTGGTTACAGATTGGAGGTTGCAAAATTCACCGAAACGAAAGTCGTGCTGCCAACCTGCACTAACTATGGGTTGATGAATTCAGCGGTAAGTCAGCATGAAGTCAGACTCACGATCTGAAAAAGTATTTAGATTTCTTATTTTATACCTATCAAATACGACTAAGTAGGTGAGCATCAATAAACTTAAAATGAAAAAAGATCGCAGGGCGCGTACCGAAGGATGGCAATTGCCATTAGCCCCGACTTGATTTTTACCGATTTCTGCGCTAAAAAGTGTTTACTTTTCATAGTCATAGCTACTTACAGATATTTCGTGCTGAGCTAATAGTAGGAATAGAAAACTAAGTTGTTTGTATTACAAGTTACCAAGCGGATTGACGCTCCTCAGCCTCAAGATGCGAGGAGTCTTCAAACATTGCAAACCTGGGGATCGCATATCATCAATTTGTCAATCTCTATCGGAGAATCTTACGCGATTCCCAAACTAGTTTCTTCTCACAAAAATCTGCGTGAAGTAATATCTGCCATTCGGACTGAGAGAAACCCCTATCCCAGTCGTATCGTATTGTCCCTCAATATTATCACGATGCGTAGAGCTGCGTAACCATGTCTCAACTGCTTGGTGAGCTGGGCGATTCAGTCCGCCACTATAGGCAACATTTTCTGCCATGTTGCTGTATCCCAAAATTTTCTGAATCGCTTTACCTCTGCGCTCAAATCCTTGATGCCCAAATCCCACTCGCCCAACCGCCATAGCTTCACTGTGCGTTCTTGCCATTTGACTAAGGCGATCGTCTAACCTTAGCGGTGCTAGGCCATTTCTGCTCCGATACTGGTTAATACCGCTATGGATAGCTTGCGCGATCGCAATCGTCGAGGTATCCGCTTGAGATACTAGAGATTGTGTTGGAAATTGTGTTGATGATCGCGCGATCGCAATAGGAATAATTGCTGTCGCTAGACCACTAGCCAGGACAACCGAACCAATTGCTAGTTTCTTCAATTTTTTTAGCATTATGTCTGTTTGGTTAAACACAATCAGTCAAAAGGAGTAAATGCACCGATCTTTGAGTAACTGAGATGCTGACGAATTTAAGCGATTGAAGTTCCAGCGTACCTAAACATAGCGATCGCCGCGAATAACAAAATCGCCCCAACCTCATATCCCCTGTTGAATAAAAGGCTTACGATCTGGCGATCGCTAAATCATTACTTGTCATGAATTGATTGTAGGAGTATATTCTTGGGTTAGTTCTTGGGTTAGTTATAGTGCCCTATTTCTAGGATGCAGATTATGCCAAATTTTGAGCCTTGCACAAAGACCTATTGCGGAACTTCAATTGGAGTATGAGGTCATCATATTACCCCCCGAAGGATCAAATAGGGCGACTACCCCACGAACTAGAAGCTATCCCAGCGTTTAATTTAATTTGCTTTTCCCGTATGGTGACTTATGGAACTCCATGAACTGAATTTACCTCAACAGGTTCGTCAACAGGAAGAGAACAATCCTTTGATTGGTCTACTAACATCTCTCCGCCGTAATTGGTTACCGGCAATTATTATTTTTGCTAGTGTCTTTGGCATCTCAGGATATTTGGCATCTCGACAAAAGCCCTTATATGAAGCGAGTGGCGAGCTGATTTTTAAAACAGATAGAGCTGCGAAATTGACTGGTATCGGTGATGAGGCAAACCAAAACCAGGCAAATCTACAAACTGAAGTTCGAGTTCTCCTTTCTCCCGCCGGAGTAGATCTGGCAGCCAAATCACTTGGCCCTACTTATAAAGACACTAACATCTTGGATGGATTGAGCGTAGTTCCAGTCCCTGACACGAATATTTTAAGAGTTTCCTATCAAAGCGAAAGCCCCAAAGTGCCTGCAGCGGTGGTCAATGCGATGATGAATAGTTATATCGTCAACGATCTGAAGGCAAGTCGAGCAGAGTCTTCCACAGCTAGGAAGTTTATTGTGTCTCAGTTGCCCAAGGTGGAAAAGGAGCTAGTAGTTTCCGAACTTGCCCTACGTAAGTTTAAGGAAAAAAATAGAGTAACTGCATTAGCTCAAGAGTCTTCATCATCAATCGGGGCTGTAATCGGAACAGATCAGCAAATTACAGGCCTCAGAGCTCAGATCTCCAACCTGGAGGCATCTTCTCGAGCCCTACGCACTCGACTAGGAATCGGTGCAAACCAGGCAACAGTCATTAGCTCCCTTAGCGCGTCGGAACCAGTAAAACAAGCCTTTACCGAGCTTCAGAAGGTAGAACAACAATTAGCGATTCAAGGCGCGCAATATAGCGAAGGTCACCCTAGCATTAAAAGACTGAAACGCCAAGAAAGTACTTTGCAAAATCTGCTGCAACAGCGAATTGCTGGGGTTGTCGGCAGCGGTAAATCTATAAATTCTAGAGATTTACAAATTGGGGGGCTCGATCTTTCCCTGATGTCCGATTTAGTCAAATCTGAAATCACTCGAAGCGGTTTACAGCAACAGTTGGAAACTCTAGAACAGTCCTTTAATACTTACAGCGATCGCCTGCGGATCATTCCTAAACTAGAACAGGAACAGCAATCCCTAGAGCGCAAGATCGCAGTTAATCGTATTACCTATGAAAGCCTATTAAAAAGATTGCAGGAAGTGCAATTAGTAGAGAATCAAAAGGTTAGTAATGCACGCGTACTTTCGACTGCTGTC
Organism: Pseudanabaena sp. SOY_30_concoct_251; assembly: GCA_031388585.1. Taxonomy (GTDB): domain Bacteria; phylum Cyanobacteriota; class Cyanobacteriia; order Pseudanabaenales; family Pseudanabaenaceae; genus PCC-6802. The sequence goes on from JANMRU010000037.1 coordinate 2,915, forward strand.
GACCCCAAGCAACCGATGGCTTCCAAGCTGAGGAACAATCTGGTGCTTGGAGCGACTCTAGGATTAGCATTGGCGATCGCTACTGCAATTATCCTGCAGAATATGGATACGCTGCTTAGAACTACAGACGATATAGAACGAGTGTTTGCAGACTATCCCCTGTTGGGTATTTTGCCTAAATTTGGCAAAAAATGGTCTGGCCGGCAGGATGTTTTTGTCCGAGCTAAACCCGGTTCCCAAGTTAGTGAAACGTATCGGATGTTGCAGACAAAGCTGGAGTTTCTCGATATAGAACGTCCTTTAAAAGTAATATTGATTACAAGTTCTATCCCAGGAGAAGGCAAGTCAACAGTTTCAGCAAATCTCGCTGCGACTATGGCACAGTTAGGAAAACGTGTATTACTCTTAGACGCTGACATGCGACGTCCTTCTCAACAAGAACTTTGGAATATTCCACAAGGTTTAGGATTAAGCGATTTACTAGCAGGAAAAACCTCAGAGGAATCAGTAATGCACTCTGTGATGCCCAATTTAACCCTAATAGTGGCAGGTAAGCTACCATTAACCGAAATGTCATTATCACTGCTAAAATCCCAACTCGCGGCGACTTTAATGGAAAAATGGGCTGAGGTCTACGATCATGTAATTATTGATTCACCGCCAATATTACCTGTGGCAGATGCCATGGTATTAGGCAGGCAAGCAGATGGAGTATTACTTGTGACAAGACCAGAACTACTTAGATCTCCTGATGCGATGATTGCAAAAAAGCTTTTAGACAAGTCCGGTATAAATGTGTTGGGACTGGTTGCCAATGGATCGGACTCCAAAGTTTATTACAAGTATCATCATTACTACACCTATAATAAACCGTCTACAGCTGAGGCTCAATGAGCTATCTATCGTTGTTGCAATCATTGCGAGTAGACAAATTTTGGGGATAGTAATTTGATTTTTGCACACAAATTTTCAGGAGTTATATGCGCGATATCGCGGCAAAATCGCTATTATCTCCTTAATTAGAAGTAGGCATAGTTTATCTAAATGGGTTACTATGGCTTCGATGTTGAGAAGAACAGATAGGGATAACCAGCCTTAGTCTTTTTTAGTGCAGCCCCTAAATGACTGTTCGCAGCGATACAAAGGCTCATAACTGTATGCTGCGTAGCATGAGCTACATATTTATTCATACTTTTTTGGTAGAGTCATTAGGTATGGATTCAATTCTTTTAAATCTTGGAACATTTACAGTTTTTATTAAGTCTTACCTTTTAAGCCCCACTGATAGATGTCACAAATCAATCCTCCCACAACAAACAAGGGAAGATAAGATTGTCTGTGTCTGTCAACACTTTTTTATACTTTTTTAAACATAAGTGATATTGAACACTAAGCAAAATGCTCTAGATATCTAAGTAAACCAACGATCTTCATGGGTGTGATAGATTAATGTTTAACCTTCTTATGTCAATTTCAAGCAGGGTTCTTTCGCCCAAAGTCAAAATCCCCAAAAAAATCATCCGAAGGAAAGATGATTTAAAGCAAAAGATTACGATCCTAACTCAATTTTACCCCCCCGATTTCGCAGCTACCGGCCAATTTATTAACGAACTAGCTGTAGCTTTAGTCAATCAAGGACAGCCTGTTCAGATATACACAGGTAA
>JANMRU010000007.1:0-3146 GCA_031388585.1 Pseudanabaena sp. SOY_30_concoct_251
AAGAGAGTTTCAGATGTCTTGGAAGGCTACGGTCGGCGCGTTCAATATAGTGTGTTTGAATGTATTTTAAGCACGCGGAAATTCAGCGAGTTGAGTCTGCGTTTGCAAAAATGTATTAAAATTGGTGAAGATAGTGTGAGATTTTATCCTCTGTCACGCCATACTCTAGGGCAAATAGTCATATGGGGTGAGCCTCCGCTTACTGAGCTACCTAGATCGACAGTTATTTAACGTTGCGAGCGATCGAGATAGTGGCTGCAAATTCATGTTTTGTGTTAATACCCTCGATATTCTTCCTGCTAAAGGTTTCAGCGATTTTGCTAGACTATTTTCTCTTGATTTTACTTCCCAGAAATATAACCCTCGCAAACAGTCTCTGGACACGAAGGAGGGTATAGGGTGTAAAATATAGGGGTCCCCACTCGCTGGGGAAACTAATTGATTGGAAACCCACCAATTCCTGACAAAACTGCGCCAGCGATCGCAGCAACAATTCCTGACAATCCAACCCATTCCCCGATCTCTAAAACGATAGAACAACCGATTAAACTTTCGGAAGTAGATAAAGATTTGGATAAGCCGAAAGGCATTGTATCGCCTCAATCCCTAGTTCAAGAAACAACTTTTCCATCACTATCTTCTGCCCCGAACAGGCGCAAATTTATTACGCTTGCTGCGTTGGGTGGAATGGGCTTTGTCGGTGCCATAATCTGGGGTAGCACTCAATCAAAATCATCCAAAATCAAGCCTATCCAAGGCTCCCCATCTCTCAACGCTTTTAACTTTAAAACTGTGACAGTAAACGCCCGTGGTGAGATCGCCAGTCGCAGTAACAAGCAGGCAGAGTCTTTTGTGGAAACTTGGAAGAATGGCATAACGCTAGAAATGGTTTCTATTCCTGGAGGCAAATTCATCATGGGTTCGCCAGCTACGGAGAAAGAGCAAAAAGACAGTCAACCGCAACATGAAGTAAGCATCAAACCCTTTTTTATGGGTAAGTTTGAGGTGACTCAGGCACAGTGGCAGGCGGTTATGGGAAACAATCCATCAAGATTTAAAGGTGATAAGCGACCTGTAGAGCATGTCCTGTATCAGGAGGCGAAAGAATTCTGCAAGAAGCTATCGTTGGAAACTTTAATGCCGTATCGCTTGCCTAGCGAAGCGGAATGGGAATATGCTTGTCGTGCGGGGACGACAACGCCTTTTTACTTTGGTGAAACGATTACGCCAGCGCTCGTCAATTACAATGGTAACGATCCCTACGGTGCAGTACCGAAAGGAGAATACCGCCAATCAACAACGGATGTGGGGAGTTTCCCAGCGAATGCGTTTGGCTTGTATGAGATGCATGGTAATGTGTGGGAGTGGTGTCAGGATGAATTCCACGAGAATTACAACGGTGCGCCTGTGGATGGCAGTGCTTGGGAGGCAAAAGGAAATGAGAATGAAATTTTACACTTTCGCATCTTGCGGGGTGGTTCTTTTGATGAACCAGCAAGATCTTCCTGTTCGGCAATTCGCTTCCCGCTGGTCGAAGCCAACAAAAGCAACAGCTCCGGTTTTCGTGTAGTAGTTTCTGTCAGATCAGGACTCCTTCTTTAAACTTTTTCCCTTTTCTCTTTTTTTTGACATCAATGCAGATGCGAGAATTATCCACATATTTTACAGGGTGGGCACAAAGGCAACGCCCCTACGGCGAAATTCCCAAATATTTTGGTAGGGGCAATCCCCCGTGGTTGCGCCTTTGATGCGGATTACCGACATCCTCCAAATGTGATAACCCCCAGATGGTGTGGGAAATCCTTTTGTAATAATCGAGACAGGGCGGGCACGGGGGCACCGCCCCTACGGTATAATCATCAAATCGTTATCCCAACGGGTTGGGGTAATCCCCCCGTGGTTGTCCCGTCTGTGGTTTGACCGATCCGTTAAATATTGTTTGGCATGGCGATTCGCATCATTATCCTCAGGAATCTGGGCGGGCACGGTTGCCCCGCCCCTACGGTATATTTGTTCTATGGTATATAAGCACGATCGCCACCATCACCGTTCAATTCGCCTGCAAGGATACGAATATGCACAGGCAGGTTCGTAATTTGTCAAAATTTGCATTCACCTGATGATATATTCAAAGCATATAGACATATCTGCAATAAAGGTTGATCAAAGCCCGAATATCGTCGCAGCTATACTCCATACTCTTGTTTGCTAACATTATGTCTGCTCAACTTCCCAAAACTTCCCCTCATCCTAATTCTGTTCTCTATGAGCAGGATTATTACCAGTGGATTAAAAATACAGCGCAACTCCTGCAACAGGATAGATTATCCGAACTGGATGTAGCAAATCTGATCGAAGAAATTGAGGATATGGGTAAGAGTGAAAGAAGAGCCGTAGAAAGTAATTTGGATATAGTTCTAATGCATTTGCTTAAATACAAATATCAGCCACTGAAGCGATCGAATAGTTGGCTCTCGACAATTTTTGAGCATCGTAAAAGATTGCAGAGAATACTTAAAGATAGCCCTAGTCTCAAGCCATATGCCCGGGAGATATTTAATGAATGCTATCAAAATGCTAGAAAAATGACATCCTTGGAAACTGGCTTGCCAATTGATACTTTCCCCGTAGAATCTCCGTTTGAGATCGAGGAAACTCTAGATCCTGATCGCCTGCCAAATTAATTCTAATTAATCCCAATTGATATTGTGAGGAGTCACCGATATGAGTTATAGAATGGATCGACGTGCCTATGCTGAAACCTTTGGCCCTACAGTTGGCGATCGCATCCGCTTAGCAGACACAGAATTATTCATTGAGGTGGAACAAGACTTTACTACCTATGGCGATGAAGTAAAGTTTGGCGGCGGCAAGGTAATCCGCGATGGTATGGGTCAATCGCCTATTACGAATGCTGGCGGAGCGGTGGATGTAGTAATTACCAACGCGCTCATTCTGGACTGGTGGGGTATCGTCAAAGCTGATGTAGGCATTAAGGACGGACGTATCTACAAGATTGGTAAAGCCGGAAATCCCTATATCCAAGATCGAGTGGATATCATCATTGGTCCTGGCACAGAAGTAATTGCAGGAGAAGGCAAAATTCTTACCGCAGGCGGTATTGACAGCCACATTCACTTTATCTG
>JANMRU010000067.1:0-26726 GCA_031388585.1 Pseudanabaena sp. SOY_30_concoct_251
GGTGAGGCGTGGATTAGTCCAATCCTGCGATCGCTGTTGCGATAAACCAACCCAGTATGTGTAAAGTCTAAGCCCTTAATTTTGGTCGCGATCGCCACGATATCGCCCGGTTGCATTTTGCTGTACGCCTGTTTGATTTTGTCATGGGGAATGTAAACAAAATCTAAATCGGCAAGGCTTTGCTCCATCTCGACTACGCATTTAAACGTGTCATCACCTTTAAGCTGATTATATTTTTGGCGGTTGCTGCTCATAAAGTTTAAAAGCTTTGCAATTTTGATGCCTCCTAATTCTTGGGTGATTTGCTTCACCGTGCCTAGTGTTTGATTTGCATTAATCCACTCCGAGAAGTAATGCATACGGCTGCAATAGCCATCTAATTTGCGATCGCGATAACGCTGCTCGCTAATTCGATCCGCAAAAGTGGCAAATTCGTAATCTTGGGCTGCCACGCCCCTTGCGAGCGCCATAACTGCCTCTACGAATAATACGCAGTCAAACTTATCTAGAGCCAGCACTAATGTCTCTTTGGCAGAAATATCTAGTAATCCGGCTTGATAGGGGCTACCGACAAACTGTGTGGCGATCGCCTGCATAATTTCGGGCATGGTCTTCTGGTGAAGCTTTTGGGCGATCGCATACTGCATGACGCGATCGAACTTGACGCGACTAGCCTTTTCATCGCTAGGGCCAGTGCTCAATTTAGGCGCATTAGAACGGGATGACTGGGCAATTAGCCGTGAGGAATAGGGGCTTTTGGAGATCGCAGCTGAAGGGGTAGCGAGAAGTCCATAGCCAGAGGCTAGAGATGCGATTATAGATAACTTCCAAAGTTTTAGCATATCCCTGATTCTCAAAATTAGGCTCCCCTCTAGAATGTATAGCCAACGCCTAGATCGTTATTGACAGATTTTAATTGGAGGTGTGCGGGCAATGCCCCCTCAGAGGGGTTCTACCCCTCCACCCCGTCAACCACCTAATTGGCAATAGCTATATGAAAACTTAGCATGAAGAGAACAAATAACAGCTCATGATTTAAAATGCGATCGCTTTCACCACTGCGATTAGAATAATGCGGAAAATCTCCAGCCTTATAGTCACCATACTGTCATTAGTTGCGATCGCTACAGGTTGCACCTCGATCGCTACTCAGAAAGTCACTTCTGATGCCGCTGGGTCTGTGCCACTCTCCGCAATTAGTAAGGCTGAGACCGAGACTGCGATTAAACCACAGAGCGCTCCTATCAGCAATCTAGTTTTAGTAGCGGTAAACCCCGATGTTGCCTACGATGCGATCGTGCAGCAATATATTAACTCCCTGGCCTCCCAAGGTTACAACAGCGCCAACCAGGGGGTATGGCTGCAAACGGATAAAAACTACCTGGCAGGACACCAGGGCACTACGCCTTTACCAGCCGCTTCGCTGACCAAGGTAGCGACCACGCTTGCAGCTTTGCAAACCTGGGGGCCACAGCATAAATTCATTACGGTAATTGGCAAAACGGGAACGTTACAGAATGGTGTACTGCAAGGCGATCTGATCGTGCAAGGAAGTGCCGACCCTTTCTTCGTCTGGGAGAATGCCATCCAGTTGGGGAATCAACTCAACCAGCTTGGGATTAGACAAGTAACGGGTAACTTGATTGTGGTGGGGCGATTTTACATGAATTTTGAGAGTAATCCCCGCACTTCTGGTAATTTGCTCAAGCAAGGACTAAATGTTCAGCTTTGGTCATCGGAAGTAGAAAATCAGTACTCAACTTTGCCAAGAGGTACAGCGCGATCGCAGGTAGCGATTAGGGGATCGGTTAAAGTTTTACCCAGCCTTCCTGGCCAAATTCAACCCTTAGTAAATTATCCTTCCCCGCCCCTAACTACTATCCTCAAAAAAATGAATATGTACAGCAATAATGCTATGGCAGAGATGCTGGCTAGTTCTGTAGGTGGTGCGTCAGCAGTCAAGCAAAAGGTGATGCAGGCAACAGGAATACCCGGTAACGAGATTCAGATTGTGAATGGTTCTGGTCTGGGGATGGCAAATCGTATTTCTCCCCGTGCCATTTGCGCTATGTTCATCGCGATCGATCGTTCTCTGCAAACCCAACGCATGTCGGTTGCTGATGTCTTTTTTGTCGCAGGTCAAGATCTTGGCGTTGCCAGGGATCGTTCTATTCCCCGTAGATCGGTTGTTAAAACTGGCACTTTGGCTAGCGTTAGTAGCTTGGGTGGGGCGATCGCCACCCAAAAGCGCGGTAGAGTTTGGTTTGCGATCGTTAACCGAGGCGACGATATCGACGGCTTTCGCTATGGACAGGATGCTTTACTACAAAAATTGATGCGTTAATAGGTAGCCATAAAAGCCTTGACTTGGCTTAGACGATCTTTGATTTGATTAATAGTATCAGTTGGGTTAATTAGCTCTTGTTTTTGGGCTTGTCGCTCTAATTCCAATGCCAATGACTGCATCGCCTCAGCGCCAACATTACCGCTTGCACCTTTAATCTGATGCACTTCACGTTCTAAAGTTTCGTAATTATTAGTGGCGATCGCACCGATCGCCGCTTCCAGGTGCACTTCTGTGTCTTCTACAAATACTTGTAGCAATTCCAACTCAAATTCTGTATCTCCTTCAGAAAGTTGATGTAGATGTTCCAAATTTATCGGTAAATTAGCTTGTGGATTCATACTGGCAGGTGTTTAGCGGTTGATATAGGCTATGGATTATTTCTTGATAGCGATCTACCCTCTGATTGAATCAGGCGCTCCTGGCTTTTTCCAGTAATTTTGAGCGCCCAATGCTCGATCTTGTTATAGAAGTTGCGAGGCAATAAAATCAAGAGATAAGCCGCAAATACCGTCAAAATAGTGCGCCGTGGCTCTTCAATTAAAATCCGCCAATCGTTTGCTAAAGATCGATTGACTAAGTTTACAGCCTCTCCGCCATCAGGTTTGCGAATGGCTCTGCGAGCTAAATATCGCAGTTGATAAGCCCTAGCTCTACTTTCCCACTGCGCAAATAGCTCTGGGGCATAGGTGCGAGTTTTATCCATCACTTTTTCCCAGGATTCCAATTGCTTAGGCAGATTTGCTGATAAACTCTCTGAATTGACTCGATACAACGTTAGCGCTTCGGGAATCCCCTCTATGAGCCATTTCGTTGTCACCGCAATCCGAATCCAACATTCTATATCTTCAGATTGGCGGAAGCGATCGTCGAAATAGAAGTCTTCTAAAGTGCCATACAGATTATCCTGGAATTTGATATCTTCTAGTGCCTCACGCCTGATTACAGGTGCAGAGCCATTACCGATCGGATTTCGACAAAGAAGATGTGCCGCATTAATATGCTTGAGCTTTGGCATCTGATATGTGCCGATCGAATTATCTGCTTCATCAATAAACTCGGAACGGCTAAAGCTAATACCAGCCTTTGGAGAATTATCCAGGTGCTGCACGTGCTTCTCTAATTTGGTTGGCAGCCACAAATCATCACTATCAATCAAGGCAATGTATTGCCCCTGAGCATTTCGAATCCCAGTATTTCTTGCACCAGCTAAACCGCGATTTTTCTGCCGGACAATTTTAATTCTAGGATCGTTAAATTGTCGGCAAATTTCCAGACTGCGATCGGGAGATTCATCATCAACTATTATCAACTCAAAGTCTTGCCATGTCTGGGCTAGAATCGATGCGATCGTCCTAGCAACAAACTTCTCGACATTATAAATTGGAACGATAACTGACACCTTAACCATAAACTGACACCTTCACTCACAACTGTTACATCGAAGTATCACGAAACCCGACTCAGTAAAACTAGCCCAGCTCCCAAGCAAATTAGATTTGGCATCCAACCAGCCAAAAAGGGTGAGAGAATTTCCACCTGGCCTAAAGCTTGACAGATGAATAATAGTAAATAGTACCCAAAAATAATTAAGACACTGACACCAAAGCCTTTAGCCGCACTGGTACGCTGTGGCCGTATGCCCAACGGAGAACCGACTAGGGCAAATACAACACAGATGAATGGCAAAGCATATTTTTGCTGTAGGCGCACATCTAGCTTGCGTTCTTCTTTAAAGTTTCCTGACTGATGCACTAAGTCGATGTAGCGACGCAATTCAGAAATATTCATCTCTTCAGGATTCCTCAACTCTTGGGCAAAATCTAGAGGAGCTCTGGGTAGTCTCAGCTTTTGCCGTTCAAATTTGAGAAAGCTATGATACGAACCCTCAGAATTGATGATGTAAGTCGTACCTTTGTTGAATTCCCATATATTTTGGCCTGGCTGCCAAGTAGCCGACTCTGCTGATAAGACCTGCTGCACTTTACCTTGTGAAAAATCCAGAACGGTGAGATCGATCATCTTTTGCCCGTCAAATCGGCGAGCATAAAAGCTACGGACTAGACCATCTTCTGAAGTGCCATCTGGTTGTTTGATTTTCCCGTATTGTTGGTAGAAGATATCCTTACTTTTAAATTGAGGATTTTCTTGGTTTAGTGCCGCTTTGAGTGAGTTTTTAGCTTGCAAATTAGCTGACGGTACAATCACTTCATTAAATACAAATGTTAAACCTGAGACCATCAGGCTTAATACTAATGCTGGCGCAATCAGCCGCGATACGCTAACCCCGCAACTGCGTAGAGCCGTAATTTCCCCATCCGCAGACAGGCGACTGTAGGTAATCAGGGTCGCAAGCAAAACGGACATGGGAAAGGAGTACACCATGAAGCCTGGCAACTGCAATGCAAATATTTGCATTGCAGTAAATACATTCAGCCCTGCATCTGTGATCAGGCGGATCAGTTCAAACAGAGAGCCGATCGCTAGGGCAATTGATGAAAATGACCCCACCCCAAATAAAAATGGCGAAATCATCTCATTACTGAGATACCGATCCATAATCGAGATCTGAGGCAACCCGCCAAATGGTCGAAATTCCGCAGCTTTTCGCCGTCTAACTTTTCTAGTTTTCAACTTGGGTATGGTTGCCATGTACTTAAATTGAGATTACATCTTTTTGCGATCGACTTTCGGTGAAGTGTGAAACTGAAAAGCCTCAACAAGGATGCCCATTCCTGCTTTTTTTAGTCAGATCCTCTACAGGGTGGCTAAAAATGAAAATTCTCACCTAAATAATACTTGCGAACCTCAGGATTTGAGGCAAGTTCTTCGCTATTGCCAAATGCTAGTATTTCTCCATCACGCATAATATAAGCCCGATCGATAATTGCTAGGGTTTCGCGCACGTTGTGATCTGTAATCAAAATGCCGATATTGCGATCGCGCAAGTCTGACATGATTTCCTGAATTTCGCCCACAGCGATCGGATCGATCCCCGCAAATGGTTCATCCAGCAGTAGAAACTTGGGGCCTACCTGCCCGATCGCTAGGGCTCTAGCAATTTCTGTCCGTCGTCGTTCGCCGCCAGAAACCTGTATCCCCCTGGTTTTAGCGACATGCGTCAACCGAAAATCTTCCAGTAAATCCTCTAATTTTGCTTGCCATTGATGACGAGGCACACCAGTTTGCTCCATCACAAGCAATAAGTTATCGGATATGCTCAGTTGCCGAAAAATAGTTGGTTCCTGGGCAAGATAAGCCATTCCCAAATGTGCCCGCTCGTGAATTGGTAAATTGGTAATATTCCGATCGTCAAGAAAGACACGCCCCTCATCAGGTTGAACTAAACCCGTAGCAATATAAAAAGTAGTGGTTTTCCCCGCCCCATTCGGCCCCAATAGTCCCACAATCTCACCCTGATTCACAGTGAGACTGACTTGATGCGCTACCTGGCGGCGATCGTAGAGCTTACTGACATTTTCCAGGGTTATTTTCATTTCTGAGGGCGCTGAGAGTTATTTTCTGCCTCCTGTCTTGGCCGATCGGCATCTGGTTTGCCTGTTTCCAGTTTGATGGTCTCGCCATTATTTTCCTTTTTAGGGGTGGCAGGTACGATCGCAGGGCTAACCAGTCCTTTTGAGGGCGGCTTAAAAGCAGGCTTGATTTGCGCCACAGGTGTGGTCTTAGGAGTGGCACTAGCAGTATCGCCTTCATCAGGCACGATGTAGACTGACTCAACCTGTTGTTGGTCGGGGGGCAGGGCCTCAAATTTACCCTCATCAATCAGATACGTAATCGTCTCAGCTTTAATGCTATTTCCTTCCTGAGTGACAACTACATTTCCAGAAAGTATGATGCGTCGCTCCTTAGAGAAATATCTCGCACGAGCGGAGGTGGCATTGATCTGACGAGCCGGATATTTCATCCTCACGTTACCCCTTGCGGTCACAACGCCAGTCTTAGAATTGGCCTCCTGGACATCGGCGCGGATAGTCAGCGAAGTATTCGCATTTTGGGCAGCATTTTGCGCTAAAGCAAGAGATGGCATGGAACCAAAGAGCATTGCTAAGGGCAAAAGCAGGAGAACGATCTTAGGTCTTGACTGGGGCGCATTCATGTTGGGTTCACCAGCGGCTTAAAGTATGAGTAGCTTCAATGTTGTTGCTTTGTTTTTGCGACGAGCGGTTGACGCGAATGGTACAGATCTACAATAAGGCTAACCACGGCTTCGACGCTTAACCCATCAGTATTAACCTCAAAGGCATCGTCAGCTTTTTTTAATGGTGATTCGACACGATTGCTATCTGCATCATCTCTCTGCTGGATCGCCATTTCTATCGACGCGAGGTCGGTTGTGGTTTCTCCTTGGTTAATCAAATCCTGTTGGCGACGATGGGCGCGTTCCTGGACAGAAGCAGTCAGAAAAATCTTGATTTCGGCTTGAGGGAAAACTTTGGTGCCAATATCCCGCCCTTCCATCACTAGTCCGCCACACTTACCCAGTTCTTGCTGCTGTTTTACTAATGCCTTTCGCACTTCAGGCTGGGCGGCGATCGCAGATACCTTGCTGGTAATGTTGACGCTGCGTATGTCCCAGGTGACATCGCGATCGTCCAGGTAGATTTTGGGCGGGGTATCTGCAAATGGTGATGGCAAAATTTTAATCTGGGCCCGACTGGCAATAATTGCGATACTAGCTTCATCAGTGATATCGATGCTAGCTTGCAGCACTGCTAGGGTGATGGCGCGATACATCGCACCTGTGTCAAGGTAAAGCAGCCCCAGTTGCTTCGCAGTCAATCTGGCAACTGTAGATTTCCCCGCACCAGCTGGGCCGTCAATCGCAATTATTGGTTTGTGACTTTGCAGTAGCATATTGTCGATTAGTCGTGTTTTCCCGATGCGCGCGGCGATCGCAAGCATAGCTCCCGGATTGAGATTTGGCTCTATGTATGATAGAGGCTGTAGGTTTTGAGCATTTACCAACTCGACATACTCTACCGCAATCAGAGGTTCTTGTGCTAGGCAGTCATGCACTTTCTCAAGTAGAGATTGCCGATCTCGGATCCCAAACATAAAGCTATGGGCAGCCTGTTCTAGGCTTTGAAAGATCGTGGCAGCAGCCTCTAACTGCGTGCGATCGAGATATTGATTGCGGGAACTGAGCGCCAAACCGCTGACTTCGCGGACGGTGGGGCAACCCACAACCTGCACGGGAAAATTTAAGTCACGGATAATATGGCGCAGAATAGCTAGCTGCTGACCATCCTTTTCGCCAAAGTAAACCCGTTGCGGCTGCACAATATGTAACAACTTCGCAACAATTGTGGCAACACCAGTAAAGTGACCAGGACGCGATCGCCCACACAATATATCGGTCATGGCAGGTGGGGGAAGTATCTCAGTTAACTGGGGTAATTGGGGATCATTTTTGATTATTTCAGCGGCAAGAGGCGCAAATACGGCATCTACGCCTGCATCTTGACAAATCTGTAAATCGCTTTCTAGGGTTCGGGGATAGCGGTCAAAATCTTCCCCTGCACCAAACTGTAAAGGATTGACAAATATACTGACTACTACGCAGCTATTTTCCGATCTTGCTCTAGAAATCAAGCTGAAATGACCGCGATGTAAAGCTCCCATTGTGGGTACAAAGCCAATCGATGCCTGTGAGTCTAGATACTGTTGGAGAGATGAGATCGTCCTGAATAGTTGACTCATAAAAAAGCAATAGGAAGCAGCTAAATTTTAACTGCTTCCTATCCAAAATGTTATCCCAACTGTAAGGTTCCTCGAAGGATTCCTACAAAAAGTTCTACTAAGAGGCTAATCAAATGCGAGGTATAACCTCTGCAATTAAAAGCGTGGTATGACCTCCATTCTGATTGGCGCAACTCCAGAGTTGATCAAGCCAATTATCCGTGCGGCACCCTCGGAAATATCGATTACTCGATTATGCGCGTAAGGGCCGCGATCGTTAATGCGGACAACTACCGATCGACCGTTGTCCATATTTGTAACTTTAACTTGCGTGCCAAATGGCAAACTACGATGAGCCGCAGTCATGGCATTAGCATTAAACCTTTCACCACTAGCACTCATCGCGCCATGAAAACCAGGACCATACCAAGAGGCAAAGCCACCAGCAAACTGTGTAGCTGGTCTAGAGGCGACTCTAGCTGCAACCCGACCAGGCGAACTAGATGGGGCATGAGCATGAGCAATAGCGTTTACGGGTGCGGCATTGCCGACCAGTCGGCGGAGAAGATTCACTGCTTGCAGTACATCGCTTTCTTGATTTTTGCTAGTATCAGAGAATACGAGTCCACGATCGAACTTAAGTGTAGTCTGCTTGCCAAGCTTAATTACATAGCTACCTGACTCAAAAGTCGGCACTATTTCTTTAGCATCAAAACCATCACGGTTAAACTGATTAATTAGTGCGGCAACAGCGGTAGCTCTTTCCGCTGGATCCGCTGATAACAGTGAATCTGTCCGCGAGTTTTCCGAAGGTGATGGTAATTTGACCAAATTACCTGATTTAGATTTTAAGCTGTCAGAGGGGTTCCCTTGGGCTAAAAATGTCAGGACTGGAATATTCCGAACGTATAGAGTAGCGGCGTTGCGCCCATTTAGTTTGTGTGGATGGATGCGGGTCATGACATCCTGAGAACGTACCATCGACTGAGAGCGCGTTTCACCTACTTTGAGTACAGAGGTATTGGTGTTGACGGTCTCAGTTTTGGGTAAATCTTCTGACTCTGCTTGAACTGGAACTTGAGAATAAGCAAAGGTAAGAGATAGAGTCGAAATAAGAGCTGAGATTAAACAGCCCCAATTTTTCTTAATCATAATAATTAAGTCAATCTTTCAATAAACTGCAATGAGTAAAGAGTTTGATTAGACATAGAGTCTTTAAACTCACTCAGTAGAACGTCTGGGTTTGGCTTAAATCACCCTACCATGGTTTTAAACCTGGGGATCGCTAAAAAGACTCTTTTTGAGTATAAATACTTCTCGGGAAATACATTTCAGGTATGATTTGTGATAATAGATTCGGATAAACCTAGTACCCAATGGCAGAGATTACAAGAGAGAAGTTGCTCGAAATGTGTGATGCAGGGCAAGAATTAGTGGGCCTCGATCTGTCCTGGTTGGACTTGCACGAGGTGAATCTGAGTGGGGCAAATTTAAAGAATGCCAACTTGGAAGGTGTCGATTTATTTAATGCCAATTTGGCGAACGCAAATCTTCAGGGGGCAAACCTCTATGGGGCCTATATGTACGGTGTTAATCTGCAAAATGCCGATCTCAGCAATGCTAATCTCACAAGAGCGGATTTGGAGGCGGCAAGCATACTGGGTGCGAATTTGACGGGGACAGTAACGATTGGGGCTAACTTAAAGGGCACGGGACTGACCTAATCGGTTTCATCCAATCGGTTAACCCAATTGGGTGATGGTACTACTAATCTACTGCATGTAGTCTGTAGGGATTGAAGCCTTAAACTGACTGCACCCAGCGATAACCTTGCTGGGTCTTTTTATGTCTAAATCCACTCATCTGAGTCATCATCGTAGCTAACACTAGTATTAGGGCGACGGGGTGAGGAATCTCTTGGACGGCGGCTATTTTTGTTGGCAAAGCTACCAATGCTGTCTAGCAGACCACCAAATAAGTCTTCATCCTCCTCACCATCATCGTATTCAGGCTTGTCATAAAGCTCGGTATTTAAGGCATAGAGTGCTTCCTGTAGCTCTGTCTGCGTCCGATCGATGCGGTAGTCATCTTCTTTTGCGATCGCTTCTTTCAGGCCGCGAATGAGGGATTCAATCTCTTTACGCCGTTCGTAGCCGAGTTGATAGCCAAAGTTTAATGCTAATTCCTTGAGTTGTCGTTCAGCGGCGATCGCCAGGTTATCCGCCCGATTGATCTTTTCGATCCGTTCGCGGCGGGTGCGATCGCGCTCGCCATATTGCTCGGCATCGTCAATCATGCGCTCAACTTCTTTTTGATTGAGCGTCGAAGCACCCTTGATCGTGATGCGTCGTTCCACCCCAGTACGGCGATCGGTCGCCGTAACCGCGAGCATTCCATCTGCATTCAGGTCAAACACGACATCTACCTGCGCCATACCGCGAGTTTGCGGGGATAAACCACTTAACTTAAACCTGCCTAAAGATTTATTGTTTTCAGCTAAGTCGCGTTCGCCCTGGACAATATGAATTTCCACAGAGGTCTGATTATCCTCAGCAGTGGTAAACAGATCGGTTTTGCGTGTGGGAATTGTAGTATTACGGGGGATCAATTTATTTACGATGCCACCAAAGGTTTCCACCCCTAACGAAAGTGGTGTGACATCAAGTAATAGAACATCCTTAACTTCACCAGAAAGAATACCTGCTTGCACCGCCGCTCCAACTGCTACAACTTCGTCTGGGTTTACCCCCTGATTAGGTTGCTTCCCAATTAGATCTTCGACCAACTTCTGCACAGCGGGAATACGGGTAGAGCCTCCCACCAAGACCACTTCATCAATTTGACGCGGGCTCATTTTTGCATCTTTCAGTACACGTTCTAGTGGATCGTTCAAGCGGATAAACAGATCTTCGCAGAGACGTTCAAACTGCGATCGCTTCAGGTCGGTATCCATGTGCAACGGGCCATCAGCAGTAGCAGTGATAAAAGGCAAATTAATATTTGTCACACCCACGGTTGACAGCTCAATTTTGGCTTTTTCAGCCGCCTCGGTTAATCTTTGCAAGGCTTGACGCTCTTTACGCAGATCCACGCCTTGATCCTGGAGGAACTGATCTGCTAGCCAATTCACGATCGTGCGATCGAAGTCATCACCACCCAGTTGGGTGTCTCCAGTTGTGGCTTTTACCTCAAACAGGCCATCGCCAACCTCCAAGATTGATACGTCAAAGGTGCCACCACCAAGATCGAAAACAAGAATTAGTTCGCTATCTTTTTTATCTAAACCATAGGCTAAAGCCGCTGCTGTAGGTTCGTTAATAATCCGTTTGACATCAATTCCCGCAATCCGACCAGCATCCTTAGTAGCCTGTCTCTGGGAATCATTAAAGTAGGCCGGCACGGTAATAACTGCGCCAGTAACAGCGTCACCAAGATAGCGAGCCGCCTCATCTACCAGCTTGCGGATTACCATCGCCGACATTTCTTCGGGAGCAAAATCTTTATCCAGGCGCGGACATTTCAGCTTGATATTGCCAATCTCGTCGCGGCGGACAGTATAGGGAACACGTTTAGTCTCCGTCGTCAACTCACTATGCTTGCGCCCTATAAAGCGCTTGACCGAGTAAAAGGTATTGTCGGGGTTGAGCACAGCCTGTCGTCGTGCCATTTGCCCCACAAGGCGTTCGCCATCCTTGCTAAAGCTGACTACAGATGGTGTGGTTCTACTACCCTCAGAGTTGGCAATAACTACAGGTTTACCTGCTTCCATGACGGCGACGACTGAATTGGTTGTGCCTAAGTCAATGCCAACTATCTTACCCATTGATGAATCAACCTCTTTAATACTGCCAATAATAACTATAATCTGCCTACTATCCTAGCCTTGCTTGGCTAGCTCGGTCTAATTCCCATTTGGTGTTGGCAGGCAAATCAGAAGTTAGAACCGCATAACTACTTAGCCTCAATCAAGCTTAACCTCTTGTTAACCTTTAATTAATACAGTCGGTTTAGTATCAAGTTTGACAACCTGTGCGTTTGCCAAAAAAATAACTTGATTCCCCATGGCTTTTAAAACATTCACTTCTCGTTCTAGCTTTGTAGCTGCCTCAATCGTGGCTTTAGCTTTGGTCGCATGTGATGGCGGCACTACTGTAAGTACCACCACGACAGCTAAGCCTGATGCTACTTCCAGTCCGACAACAACCACAACTAGCAGCCTGAGTGGGAACATCACTATTGATGGATCTAGCACAGTTGCACCAATCAGCAAGGCTGTTGCTGAGGAATTTGCTAAGACAAATCCTGGCGTGAAAGTTCCTGTCGGTACAAGCGGTACTGGCGGCGGGTTTAAAAAATTCTGCGCCGGCGATACCGATATTTCAAATGCTTCTCGCCCCATTAAAGACAAAGAAGCCGAAGAATGTGCCAAGAATAAAGTTGAATTTGTAGAATTACCAGTCGCTGTTGATGGTCTCACGGTAGTTGCTAACAAAGAAAATACTTGGGCGACTTGTTTGACTGTCGACGAGCTGAAGAAAATTTGGTCTCCAGATTCTCAAGGTAAAGTCACAACCTGGAAGCAAGTCAAAGATTCCTTCCCTGAAGAAAAGCTAAACCTATTTGGGCCAGGGCCAGATTCTGGGACTTTTGACTACTTTACCGAAGTGATCAATGGTAAGTCAAAAGCGAGTCGTACTGATTACCAACCTAGTGAAGACGATAATATCTTGGTTCAAGGTGTAGTTGGAAGTAAAGGTGGATTAGGCTATTTTGGTGTAGCTTATTTTGAAGAGAATGCCGATAAGCTTAAAGGCATTGAAATCGATGCTGGTAAAGGTTGCGTTGCGCCTACGATTGAGAATATTAATTCGGGTAAGTATGCTCCTCTGTCGCGTCCCTTGTTTGTCTATGTGAGCAAGAAAGCCTTAGATCGTCCTGAAGTAAAAGCTTTTATGAATTTCTATCTTGAAAAAGATGAAAAGCTGGTCAGAGATGTTGGCTATGTCACGTTGCCAAGCGATGCCTTGCCTAAGGTGAAGGAGCGTCTCAAAGAGGCTAAAACTGGTTCGACATTCTCCGGTGAACATGCTGGCAAGTCGATCGCAGAGCTTCTGGCAAAAGACCTTAAGTAGGGGTAAAGAAGTAAAATTTGGAAATTTCTGGCATTTAGGGAATAAGAAGGATTTACATGGCAATCTTATCGGATGCTTCAGATGGAATGACGCGCGATTTAAATAAGCGATTAACTCGTAATATTACCGAGGTGGCGATCGCGATCGCGCTTTTTCTCTGCGCTTTGGTCTCCGTATTGACGACTATCGGCATTGTCTACGTACTAGCTGGGGAGACACTAAAGTTCTTCTCTCAAGTAAGTTTGGGCGAATTTCTTCTGGGGAGCACCAAGAATGGAGTTCATTCATGTACCTGGACCCCCCAGTTTGAAGAAAAAAACTTCTGCATTTGGCCCACGATTAGTGGCACGGTTCTAGTGGCAGCGATTGCCATGGTCGCTGCTACACCATTGGGATTAGCTACAGCAGTTTACCTAAGTGAATACGCTGCACCTAGGGTTGCAAAAATACTTCGCCCCTTAGTTGAGTTGTTAGCAGGAGTTCCAACCGTTGTCTATGGTTACTTTGCTTTGCTTTTTGTTACTCCTTTGCTCAAACTAATCGTTCCAGGTCTTGAGGGTTTCAATGCACTCAGTGCAGGTCTGGTAATGGCAGTGATGATCGTACCGACCGTAGCCTCAATTTCGGCTGACTCTATGAGGTCGGTTCCGCAATCTTTGCGAGATGCCGCCTATGGTTTGGGAGCGACTAAAAAAGAGGTTACAACTAAAGTAGTTATGCCTGCTGCATTGTCTGGAATTGCAGCTGCAATCATTCTGGGTATTTCTAGGGCTGTAGGTGAGACGATGATTGTCGTTATTGCAGCAGGCCAAAAGCCTACACTTACACTCGACCCCAGACAAACCGTTGGGACGATGACAGCCTATATTACGCAGGTTACCAAAGGTGATGCACGGTTTGGTAGCATAGAATATGAAGCGCTTTTTGCGGTGGGTATGACATTGTTCCTCATGACCATGACACTAAATATTATTAGCAAGCAGATCAGCAAACGATTTCAAGAGAAATACGATTAAGTATGTCTACATCTCCAAGCTTACCAACTCTATCCGATCAAACTAACTTTGATACTAAGTTAGGAAAGAGGCAAACCGAAGGACGTATTTTCGCCATAGCTTGTTTGATTGCCACGCTATTTGGCTTAGTCATCCTCGCAGTTCTGATTGTTGATATCGTCAATGATGGGCTTCCGAGGTTTAATTTAGACCTGGTTACAAAATTCCCATCCCGTCGAGCAGCGGAGGCAGGCTTTAGGGCAGCTCTCTTGGGTTCGTTGTCAATGTTGATGTACGTATTATTGCTATCAGTCCCAATCGGAGTTGGATCGGCAATTTACCTTGAAGAGTACGCTCCAAAAAACTGGTTAACTGATTTTATCGATTTGAACATCTATAACCTGGCTGGCGTCCCTTCAATTGTATATGGGATATTAGGTTTGGGTCTATTTGTTAGAGGTTTATACGACGGTCGCGCCGTTCTTCTAACGGGAGTATTTACAATTTCTCTGTTGATTTTACCCCCCATTATTGTGGTTGCAAGGGAATCTATTCGTTCCGTACCTCAATCTATTCGTCAGGCTTCCTATGGTGTGGGCGCTACGAAGTGGCAAACAATACAACACCATGTTTTACCAGCAGCAATGCCGGGCATCTTGACTGGAGTAATTATTTCCACATCTCGGGGAGTTGGAGAAACGGCCCCACTAGTGGTTCTTGGAGTTGGAACTGTCTTATTCGATCCAAAATTTTCTCCAATTAACTTGTCGACTCTTTTTAGCGGACAACTAAATAATATATTTTCTAGCACAGTTTGGTCTAACGACAACTTTTTCTCGGTGTTGCCCTATCAAATCTATGAATGGGTGGGTCAGCCTCAAGAGTCATTTAAGGCTTTAGCTTCTGCAGGTATTATCCTACTTATGCTTATGGTTTTAGGAATGAATACTATTGCTATTTATTTACGCAATCGTTCTAGTTAGTCCTGGCAAAGCGATCTGTCTCTACTTAATCTAACCAACTGTTTGAGAGCTTTAATCAAGAAGATGAATGTAAGCAATGTGAGTGATAAATCTACTGCGATCCTTAGTGCTAAGGACGTATCGGTTTTTTATAGCTCGAACTTCCCTGCTGTTTCAGATGTAAATCTAGATATCAATAAGAATCAAATTACGGCATTTATTGGCCCTTCAGGCTGTGGCAAGAGCACAATTTTGCGATGCTTTAACCGCTTGAACGATTTGATTACTGGAGCCAAAGTTACAGGTCAAATCTTGTTTGGCAGTCAGGATTTGTATACTTCGAGCATCGATCCGGTCGCTGTCCGCCGCCATATTGGTATGGTATTCCAACGCCCTAATCCATTCCCTAAATCAATTTATGAGAATATTGCTTTTGGCCCCCGCATCAATGGCTATAAGGGCAATATGGACGAGCTTGTGGAGCGATCGCTCAAACAGGCAGCGATTTGGGAAGAAGTCAAAGATAAACTCAAGGAAAGTGGCCTGGCTTTATCTGGTGGTCAACAGCAGAGATTGTGTATTGCGAGAGCGATCGCTGTTCAACCCGAAGTAATCTTGATGGACGAACCCTGTTCTGCACTCGACCCCATTTCTACCTTACGGGTTGAGGAACTGATGCAAGAGCTAAAGCAGCGTTACACGATTGTGATTGTGACGCACAACATGCAGCAGGCTTCTCGCGTGTCTGATATGACCGCCTTTTTTAATACCGAAGTGAACCAAAAGGGTATGCGCACGGGCAAGCTGGAAGAATTCGATCGCACCTCTACGATCTTTGGCAACCCCACTAAAACTGCAACTGAAGAGTATATCAGCGGAAGATTTGGCTAAGGGCATAACTCTTAACCTGCTAAAGGCTAAATCGATATAACATAGCAATTAGCTATTGGCTGTGAGCCGTTAGCTAATTATTTTTTATGTAGGGATTTCGCCTAATGACTGAATGGATCAGGACTACGATGGAGTCTCTGGGGTACTGGGGAATTGGCTTACTCATGTTTCTGGAGAACCTATTCCCCCCCATTCCTTCAGAACTGATCATGCCATTAGCGGGCTACACAGCATCTTTGCCCGATGGCAAACTTCAGCTAGTACCGGCAATTACAGCAGGCGTAATCGGTACAGTTTTGGGAGCATTACCCTGGTATTTTGCGGGTTCTATACTTGGAGCGGAACGCCTAGAACGGCTAGCCGATCGCTATGGTAAATGGATCACGGTCTCCAGCAAGGACATCATCGGTTCAAAGCATTGGTTTGAAAAGTACGGTAATAAGGCCGTTTTATTTGGGCGGCTCGTGCCAGTTATACGGACATTAATTTCAATCCCAGCAGGTATTGCCCGTATGCCTCTCGTACCCTTTTTAATTTTCTCAACAATTGGTACAGCTATATGGACAACCTTTTTAACTGGGGCTGGTTATTTGTTAGGCAAAAACTACGAGTTAGTTGATAAATATCTTGGGCCCGTCTCCAAGATTGTTTTAGTCATCATAGCTATAGCTGTGGGAGCTTTCTTTGTTATCCGTATTATCAAACAAAAGAAGCTATCCCAGGCAGACAAAGACTAACTACAGAGCTGTTGCAATGTGGGAATAAACGAGGGATAGGAGATCGCCGCGCACTCAGCACGGTTAACTTCCGTTTTACCGTCCGTCATCAAAGCGGCGATCGCTAGGCTCATCGCAATACGGTGATCGTCGTAGGTATCAACAATATTACCCGTCAATTTCTTCCCACCTGTTATTTCTAGCCCATCGGGTCGCTCGTTGATATTTACGCCTAACTTCGTCAGTTCTTTGGCCATGGCGGCGATGCGATCGCTCTCCTTAACACGCAGTTCGGCGGCATCTTCAATCACAGTTGTGCCTTCAGCAAATGCCGCCGCTACCGCCAAGATTGGAATCTCATCAATTAAGCGAGGAATCACTGAACCGCCAATTTTGCAAGCTTTGAGCTTTGCCGAACGCACTCGTAAATCGGCAACGGGTTCGCCTGTTACTTCCCGCGCATTTTCCAACGTAATATCAGCTCCCATTGATGCCAAAGCCTCTAGGATTCCTGTACGTGTAGGATTAATCCCAACATTCAAAACCAATAAATCTGAGTCCGGCACAATTGAGCCCGCTACTAACCAAAAAGCCGCAGAACTAATATCTCCAGGTACAGTAATCTCCTGTCCAACCAGCCGAGCAGGGCCTTTCAACGCTACTGTATTTGTCCCAACATCGACGGTTAGATTGGCACCAAAAGCGGCCAACATCCGCTCGCTATGATCGCGCGATCGCTCTGGCTCCGTCACAATTGTTTCGCCGTTGGTCATTAAGCCCGCTAGCAACAGGCAGGACTTGACTTGAGCTGAGGCCACAGGAGAATTGTAGTGCATGGGCAGCAGGTTTTGCCCCGAAATCGCCAGTGGAGCCTTCGCACCTTGTTCTCTACCCCAAATACTGGCTCCCATTTGGCGGAGGGGATTAACTACACGAGACATAGGGCGCGATCGCAAGGAGCGATCGCCAGTGACCACAAAAAAGCGCCCCGCGTGACTAGCTAATACCCCCAGCATCAGCCGCATCGTCGTACCAGAATTACCAGCATCGAGGATATCTAGCGGTTCAGTTAAGTTACCTAATCCAATGCCCTGAACGCGCACAAGGTCAGAATTTAGCTCGGGTATCGTCGCTCCTAAGGCGCGGAAACAAGCGGCGGTACTGCGTGGATCTTCACCTAAGAGGAGGCCGCGAATTACGGTTTCACCCTCCGCCAGAGAACCAAGCATTAAGGCGCGATGAGAGATTGACTTGTCCCCAGGAATTGACACGTTCCCCCTCAGTCCAGATTTGACCGAACCACTGGTATTGATTGTCAGGGTTTGGTGCATCTGTTGCGTAGTATCAAGATCGATTAATGCTTTCATTTAAGAGTGTAAATGTATCTATTTATGACTGAACTCACAGACCTGGATCGAATAAGACTTACGCATTCCCAGTCAAGAACTCAAGTTTTTAACTCAACGCTAAAGTCCTCTTTAGATTAGTAAAGAATACCTCAAAATAACCTGTTTCAAAATTTGCCACGAACCTTTTGAAAGTTCTAAAATTGCAAAAGCCAGGAAATATTCCTGGCTTTCTCTCAACTGATTAGCTGATGTTACGTCGAATGATTTTAGATAAGCATATATATGGGGGAGATTGAGGGCTGCGCCCCCATAAAGCAGTTTCACCCCTTCAGCCTGAACAAGTGAAAACTGATTGCTATATCGATTTCTAGACCAGACTATAAGATATATAGCATGAGAAAAAGGATAATCCAGATGATATCGACGAAGTGCCAGTAGATCGATGCAGCTTCGATCCCATAATGCTTCCCACCTAAGAATGCTCCTGGTTGGAGCGATCGCATTCCTACCAGTGCAATGATAGTTAATCCTACAAAAACGTGGAAGCCGTGAAACCCAGTTAGCACGTAAAAGGTACTGGCAAATAGATTGGTAGTTAGACCAAATTCCAAGTGATTGTACTCATAAATTTGACCACAGAGGAAAACGGCTCCCATGATGAATGTCGCCAGAAACCACCATCGCACTGACTTAATGTCATCTCGCTTGATCGCAGCATCAGCCTGGTGAATAACGAAGCTACTAGAGACAAGAATAATCGTATTAATTCCTGGCAAAAGTATCTCTAACTCTGGCGTACCTTCAGGCGGCCAACTGGTAGCTACTGTTCTAAATGTTAAGTAAGCGGCAAATAGCCCCAGAAACAGCATACCTTCGGAAAAAAGGAACACTAGCAGCCCAAAGACTCGATGATCGGGGTGATCGTGATGGTGAGTCGTAGCTTGGGCAATTGGGGACTGATTGTGCTCGACTTGAGCGGTATCTATAGTTGAACCTTGCATAGTTACTTAGTTGTTAGTTATTTGCTGTCGGTATAGATTGGCTGTTAGCTGTTAGCTGTTTGACAAGCTTTACAGCCTAAGTGTTAAGAAACTGGTTCTGGCAATAGCTCTAGCTCATCATCAAAAAATCCCATTCCATAGTCGTAAGGACCAGATAACATCACTGGTTCACCAACCCAGTTTTCAGGGATCGGTGGTGAGTCTGTAGTCCATTCCAAAGTTAGCGCCTTCCAAGGATTCGGGCCGGCTTTGGGGCCGCGCACCCAACTGTAGATCGCATTAATTAGGAAGGGAAAGGTTGAAACTGCCAGGATCAATGCGCCAATCGAACAAATTAAATTAATTGGGGCAAATTGGGGATCGTACTGGGCAACACGCCGTGGCATACCCTGCAAACCAAGTATGTGCATCGGCATAAAGCACATATTGAAACCAACAAATGTCAAGCCGAAGTGTACCTTACCCCAAAATTCGTTGTACATGCGCCCCGTAATCTTGGGGAACCAATGATAGATTGCGGCATAAATGCCAAAGACGCTGCCACCAAACAATACATAGTGGAAATGGCCGACAATAAAATAGGTATCGTGGACGTGAATATCAATTGGTACAGAGGCCAAAATAACGCCACTCAGACCGCCAACAACGAACATTGCAATAAAGCCGATCGCAAACAAAAGTGGGCTTTCCAGACGCAGCTTCCCGCCCCAAAGGGTTGCCATCCAGCTGAATATTTTAATCCCAGTCGGTACAGCAATTAGTAACGTCGCAATCATGAAAAAGATGCGCAACCACTCAGGAGTACCGCTTGTGAACATATGGTGTGCCCAAACCAGCAAGCCCAAGAAGCAGATAAACATGCTAGAGAAAGCGATCGTTTTGTAGCCAAAAATTGGCTTGCGTGCGTGTACGGGCAGAATTTCGGAAATCATCCCGAATACTGGTAGCACCATCACGTAGACGGCTGGGTGAGAATAAAACCAGAATAAATGCTGATAGACAACGGGATTGCCGCCGCCTGTAGGATTAAAAAACGCGGTTCCAATTAACAGATCGAATCCTAGCAAGATCATCGCACCTGCGAGAACTGGCGTGGCGATCGCAACCAGAAAAGAAGATGCGAGCATAGACCAGCAGTATAGGGGCATACTGAACAGATCCATTCCAGGCAAGCGCATGGATATAATCGTGACAATAAAGTTAACCGCACCCAAAATCGAAGAAGTTCCCAGCAGAATAAGACTGAGAATCCAGATTGCTTGTCCGACATGCTGATCGGTCAAAATGCTCAGGGGTGGGTAAGCCGTCCAGCCAGTCGATGGTGCGCCAAAAAAGAAGCTGCTCATTAGCAAAATTCCAGCGGGCGGAATTATCCAGAATGCAGCCGCATTAAGGCGTGGGAATGCCATATCGCGCGCGCCAATCATCAGCGGTACGAGGTAATTCCCAAATCCACCATTAATTGCAGGTACGATCCAGAGAAAGATCATCACCGTACCGTGCATCGTAAACAGACCGTTATAAAATTCTGGTGGAACTAGGTCAGAGTCTGGGGTAGCAAGCTCAGCTCTAACTAGCGATGCTAATAGTCCGCCGATCAAATAGAAACCAAAGGTGGTAACTAGGTATTGAATGCCAATCACTTTATGGTCGACACTGAAGCTAAAGTATTCTCGCCAACCAGTTTTGTGAGGTACTGTTGTAACTTTAGCTTCTGTTCCAGAGCTAGATTCAACTACTTGAGTCATAAATCCTTAAATATAAGAAGCATTAAATGGTTTTAGGGAACGCCCAATGTGTGCAAGGTAATGATGGTAGCGATTAGCGAAGCGATATGCCTATCGGTTGCTCTAATGATGGAATTGCTGGAGGGTGCCAGGAGCGATTCCTTTCGTCATTTCCATATTCTGAATGCGCCCAGCAAGATATTCGCGATCGGACATCGAAGCAGTCATAGAAGTGGAAGAATTGAGCATATTTGAAGCAACAACTTGCTTGGTGGGGTTGCTAGCTAACTCCTCTTGAGTTTTCTTAGCCCAAGCCAGAAAATCTTCGGGTGTATCTACGAATAGTTGGGCTCTCATGCCGCCATGATACGCTCCACATAGTTCCGCACAAACTATAGGATATTCGCCTATTTTGTTGGCAGTAAACTTTAGTTGTGTCGTGGCACCTGGAATAATGTCTTGTTTCAGGCGAAACTGTGGTACCCAAAAAGCATGAATAACATCCGAAGCATTTAGATTAAGCTTCACCTGACTACCAAGCGGTAAATGGAGCTCTGCTGTTTGCAGCCCTTCAAACCCTGGGTAATCAAAAATCCAGGCAAACTGCATCGCTGTCACATCAACATCAAGTGTCGATAACTCTGGTTGCGGTGCAATAGAGGGAATACTTGTAGGTTTAGATGGTTTAGTCTGATCGGGCTGACTATCGGTAACTCTGGCAACTGTAGTCAAGTCACTAGCTTGAGCTGCCCCTATGCCAAATTTACCGCTCAGTTTATCCAGTGCAATTTCTACAGGTCTGGAGTGCTCGTGTGACATACCCATCATCATCTCAGGATTGGTTCCCTGCATTGCAGTATAAACATCAAAACTGTAGATGCCCACAAACATCACAATTACGGTGGGAACAGCTGTCCAAACTAGTTCGAGCGCAAAGTTGTCTCGAATCGGCGGCCCATCAGTTTCGTCGCCATCTCGGCGACGAAAGCGAAATACGCAAAACAACAAAGTGCCTTCGACCAATAGAAAAAGTGATGCCGCGATCCCCATTAGGGTGTTAAACAGACCATCGTAGAGGGTAGCTTCTTCCGAGGCAGCAGTTGGCAGTAAATTGTTGTTTGCTCCGTACCAAATTCCAGCCGCAATAATTAGACTGATGACGGTTATAACTGAAATAGTTTTTCTTGCATTCATTGAGGTATTCCCTATTTTAAGATCCCAGAGTTTAGAGATTTTTACGCCAGACGGTAACCAACCAACTTTTTTATCGATCAAAAATTAGGGATTAGATAGTCTTATTTTGCTTTGGCTATCATATCTATGTAATGTTAAGAAAATAAAACAAAGACTTGGCGAGCTTTAGGTATTTCTTTAGGATTAGCTCTTAGTTACCCACACTAAATATAGCTCAAGCCTCCTAGCGGAAGATCTAATTGGCGGGTCGAACTCACCTAAAATGCATCACAAGTAGACGCTTGGTAGGCTATTTGATCGCAATAATTCCCCTCATACCAGCTTCAGCATGACCGGGTACGGTGCAGCGTAATGGGTAGCTACCTGGTTTGATCGCCACAAACACCCATTCAGCTTTAGACCCTGGCCGTAGTTCGAGATTATTCACCGCCCCTTTAATCTCGACATTGCCTGCATCTACCTTTTGTGTCCAGATCGCATCCGCGAAATCTTTATCCGTGAAGTAGTGCTTGGTGGCACTGGGGTTAGTCAAAAGCAATTTGTAGCGCTTCCCTGATTCAAATTTGAGGCGATCGGGGGAAAATTTAAGTTCGTTGGCAGTATTACCCAGCGTGACGCTCACCGCAATCGCTGGTTTGTTGAGCATATTTGATGTGCTGGGTGCGGCGATCGCAGCATTGATGTCACCAAAACACCACATTAATGCGATCGCTAGCAAAATCCGTATAAATGAGATCGCCATAACTATCACTTTGGGCTCTTCAATTATTTTGGCACAATACTAACCCTAGCGCGATGTAGTAATCTCCCTTGTTTTGTGTAGCCGACATAGCGCACGATCGCCATTGCATCTAAGTCAGCTTCGCCATCCATCAGCTCGTGCCAATGAGGATCGTAGCTCACCTGTTCTCCCACCTGGGCAATAGGTTTGATGCCCCACGCTTTCAACAACTCGTCAAAGGGACGCAACAGTGGCAATATGTTGCGAGCGGGCATGGTCGGATTATTTTGTGCTGCATAAGCTGCAGTTGGCAATTGCAATAACATCGATTCCAGTTTTTGTAGGGTTTCTTGCTCAAATTCAGAGCGTGAGTCTGCTTTTTGGCGCTCAAGCTTTTGCTGCAAGCGTTGATATTCCGCTCTAATCTCATCTATTTCGCTGGCGATGAGATCGTTAGAATTCTTACTTTCCGAAATATCTCCTGCAAGATCTTCTACCTCTAAACTGCCGAAAACTTGCATAAACCCGTGCAAGTCGGTTTGTAAAATCTGGCTGAGACGGTACAGATCTTTATATTTAATGCTCTCGGCATAGCCTTGCCGAATTGTATCGATGGCGCGGCGAGATAGCTGGGCGCGATCGCCTAAGGCTTTAAAGCTATTTATACCTACAACTTGCATTAGTTTAAGTAACTGCTCAGTACGAACGGACATAGTTTTTTGATTTTTGATTTTAGTGTAATAATCAATTAAATCGTATAGAAGATTGTTTACCTAAGGCAATGGCTCCTAAATCAAATCCCGCCTCTAAGGCTGCACCAGCATCACAGTCAAAACTCAATCCTGACAAGCAAAAAGCGCTGGACTTAGTGCTACAGAAGATTGAAAAAGATCACGGCAAAGGCGCGATTATGCGGTTGGGTGATGCTGTGGGCATGAAAGTAGAAACTATCCCCAGCGGCGCTCTGACTTTGGATTTAGCTTTAGGTGGTGGTTTACCTAAGGGTAGAGTGATCGAGATCTACGGGCCAGAAAGTTCTGGTAAAACCACTCTGGTATTGCACGCGATCGCGGAAATACAACGCCAGGGTGGGGTGGCAGCTTTTGTTGATGCCGAACATGCGCTCGATCCTACCTATGCCGCTAAAGTTGGTGTTGACATTGAAAATTTACTAGTCTCTCAGCCTGATACAGGTGAAATGGCGCTAGAGATTGTCGATAATTTAGTGCGATCGATGGCGGTCGATCTCGTCGCGATCGACTCAGTAGCGGCGCTTGTCCCCAGAGCTGAAATTGAAGGCGAAATGGGTGACTCGCACATGGGTCTACAGGCCAGGTTAATGAGTCAGGCGTTGCGTAAAATTACCGGAAGCATCGGTCGCTCTAACTGTACGGTGATTTTTCTTAACCAGTTACGCCAAAAAATCGGCATCACCTACGGTTCGCCAGAAACTACTACTGGTGGGAACGCCTTGAAGTTTTATGCCTCCGTGCGTCTGGATATTCGCCGCATTCAAACCCTTAAGAAAGGGACAGAAGAGTTTGGTATTCGGGCTAAGGTCAAGGTAGCAAAAAACAAGGTAGCGCCTCCTTTCCGCATTGCTGAGTTTGACATTATTTTTGGCAAGGGCATTTCTACAATGGGCTGCCTGCTAGACATTGCCGAAGAAATGGGCATTATTGTGCGCAAGGGTGCTTGGTATAGCTATAAGGGGGAAAATGTGGGTCAAGGTCGCGATAACACGATCAAAGACATGGAAGAAAAGCCGGAGTTTGCGAAAGAGGTAGAAGCCCTCGTGCGCGAGAAATTAGCAGCAGGCGTTACAGTATCAGCCACTAAGGTTGCTCCCCAGGAAACTGATGAGGGTGAAGAAGAAGATATTATTACACCACCAGAAGGTGAAGACTTCTAGCGTTCTATCTGTCATGGTTGAACTAAATCGCTATCCCTCCCCACCCCGTTTCGCTGAGGGTGGGGACTGCCGCGATTTAGTTCATGCAGTTCTTGAAAACTGACAGTGCCATCGAACGAGCGATTTTGTTTGCTTTAACGCGGCTGCCTACCATTGTCAACTTGATAGTGTGAGCGCGATCGCGCCATAAGCCGACACAATAAGCTAAATTGATCCAGGCATCAAAAAAATCCGCAAATTAAAATTCAGCAGCGCCGCTTATGATCAAACGCCTATTTACAGATTTTGACGGGCCAATTATGGATGTGTCAGAGCGATATTTTCAGGTATATGAGTTCTGCCTCAGCCAGATAAAGTTGACAGGTCAACTAGTCATGCCCCTAAGCAAATCGGAATTTTGGACATTGAAACGTGCCCAGGTTCCCGAAGTAGATATAGCGCTTAAATCTGGTTTGACCGAAGTAGGTCAAGCAAAAGAATTTGCCCAACTGCGGCGAAGCACAGTGCATACAGATCCCTATTTTAAATACGATCTCCCAATTGAAGGTGCGATCGCCGCTTTAGAAAAAGCACAAAATGCTGGAATCGAGCTAGCAATAATGACTATGCGCAGGGTTCGCGAGCTAGAGCCAGTACTAGAGCAATATGAATTAGTCAGATTTTTCCCACCAGATCGTCGCTTCTGCTTGAGTAATGACTATATTAAAACTGGGGACACTAAAGACAAACCCAGGTTGATGGAACGGGCGATCGCAACCTTACCCCATGCCGATCTCCAGTGGATTGCTGGCGATACCGAAGCTGACATTGAGGCTGGTAAGCAGTTTGGGGTTACGACAATTGGGATTCTTAGCGGTATACGTAACGAAACGCAGCTAAGAGCGCAATCCCCTGATGCGATCGAGCTCCACCTACTGGATGCTGTGGAGCTTGCAATTACTGGCTAACCCCAAAGCTGTCAAAGGTTCCTCTTTTCGCCAACTCAGCAAATAGAGCTTGTTGGCCTAAGTACAATAGATGTATGTCGGCGAGCAGTTTCTTGGCAGAATCCAGATCGATTTCTTGAATTTGTTGACAGAATTTCGTATGGGAAAACTGCTTCTCAAGTGACATTTCGTTCATGCTGCTACCTCCTCTAGTCAATCAGGACTGTGTTCGTGATTCACTTCTCAAACTTGTACGCAACTGCAAACTAAACTGATAGATGAAAGAAGGATCTATCACAGTTGTAGCTACTTGTCATTTCTGCGCAACAATTCTTCAAGAATTAACTTAATGTATCATGCGAATACATTAAGTCCATATGCCAAGGGAAATATGTTTGAGTCGAGCAATTTCAATTTCCAATTTTGTAATTTCTTCAGGTTTGAGCGATCGCTTTGCTAGATCGCTCAAGAGTTGCGTCTGAGTGTCGAGTTTTTGATAAAGGGCTTTTCCCGAGTCAAATTCCTTAGTCTCACTCGGTTCTCCCGACGATACAATTAGACTGTGAATTACCGCCGATAAAAGTAAGTGTCCTATTTTTAAAAACTCCTTCATTTTGCCCCTTTGACAGTTATGGGAGTGGAAATTGCGCTATTCATGCAGCCTCGATTTGCCCAGTAACAGCAAGCTTTTAGCTCAAATTCACCCAGCCCTTACAAGTTGAAACAGTAAAGTATTTATACTTAACGCTAAACTGAGATGCTCCCTATCCATTGGGGCAATTGTCGTTACTCGCAACTATCGAGATTTCTCCCAGGTTCCAGGGCTATTGTTGGAAGATTGGACTCAGGAAGGATAAGAGATCGCACCTAGTTCTTTGAAGCTGAAGCGATCGCTCCACCTAAGCCCTTCAATATCAGAAACTGTCCTTGCGATCACGATCGCATAAGCACTCATAAAAACGCGATAAAATACCAAAAAAAAGTAGTCATTATGAAATCTTCTTTAATCATTAGTATTTTCTCAGTTGCAACGGTGTTAGTGTCATGAATTATTCGCCACAGATTTACGGTCATGTTTAGCATGATCGCGCTCAATCACCAAGAAGAATACGGTTAAGCAACTGGTTTCGTGAGGGAAGGCACCAATTTCATCGGA
>JANMRU010000081.1:0-2948 GCA_031388585.1 Pseudanabaena sp. SOY_30_concoct_251
CATCTAACTCAATTACATCCCGCTAGTGGCTTTCGCTCTTGCCGATTACCTTGGGTACTACATTTGGCTGACAAAAGTAGTAAAGAATTTCAGCGAATTGGTCAGATTAGTATTCTCCAAAATCTCAATCGAGAAAAGCTAATTGCTGTCTAGATACCTGTAATTAGGAGTAAGCAAGGTAGAAGCACAAAGAGAGATAACACTTCAGTGCAGCGGACGGACAAAATTCACCTGTAGGGTTGCCGAGTTTATCTGCCGCCGCTGACTTTAGCCGTTAGACCGACCAAAATCCGTGAATTTCAAAGCAATCCATCGTATAGTCTGAGTTCTGCTACAGTCTGAGCTAAGCCTTGCCTTTCGTAAGCTGCAAGTAGCTCCTCAACACTTTGGGGCGGGTTTTTCAAACTCATTCGTTGTCGCTTAGCTGCCTCGCAGATCACTGGAGGAGCCAAATCAATCAAATGAGTAATGAACTCATCAGGATGCTGAGCCTCAATGCCATACCGCTCAAGAGTCGCAACCGGAAAGTCCTTTAAGTTGTAAGTGACAATTACATCAGCCCCTGCACGAATTGCAGCCGCCAGCACATGACGATCATTTATGTCTGGCAAATTCAATGATGGGATGAGGTCTTGATAGCCGATAACCAGACAGTCGCGGACATGACTGTTCATTAAATCCCTTGTGCGTTGCAGACGATCCCTCGTGAGATCTGGTCTATTCATCAAAACATTCCGAATCCACTCATCATGAATTTCATCAGTCCACTTGGCGCGGAACAAATCTGTTATCGCCAAGTTCATCAAGAAGTCGCGCAAAGGAGCTGGGTAAAGAACACATGCGTCAAATAGTGCAGTGAAATTACTCACAATTAATAACCCATGTCTAATTCTTGCGCCTCACGTGCGAGTTCCTCAAGGGCTTGAAGTCTTTGCTGATCAACGTCCTGCTTATATGCCATGAGATCCTCAAAACGAATCCGTCGATGGGTTCCGACTTTGCGATATGGAATCTTGTTATCGTCAATCAGCCCGATCAGGAACGGACGGGATACGTTTAAGATATCCGCTGCCTGCTGCGTTGTTAATTCAGCATGGACAGGTATCAATGTTACTGCGTTGCCGCGAGCCATTTGCGTCAAAATATCAGTCAAAAGGCGCAAGGCAGATACTGGAATAACAACTACTTCTTCTGGCTCATTGGCCGTTTGAACACGAAGCTGAAAATTAGAAAATTGCTTTCCAATATCATGCTGCCTACCTAGCAGTTTTGAAAGCTGGCGGCTTGAATCCCTAGCAAGCTCAGTATCTGCCGCAGTCGGGGCAACTGTCTCTTGAAAATCAGCAATTCCGCTAGTCATTTTTCCCTTCCGCACTTACATGAGGTTTCATAAGCGTTATACCTTTACCAAGGGTTACTAGAATCAGTGTACTCTCTAAACGAAATAAACGCAATAATCGCAATGATCGAAAATCACCCGCGACACAATTCGCTCACCAATGACAAATTCAGATCGCCTCCTGAGCAGTTAGAGTATCGGTCTAACCCGCGCTTGCACAGGACGGTCGATGCACGCTGATGCTGAGCTATACTTTATCTGCCGCCTGTGAAGCGCCAGCCGTTATGCCTCAATCAGAGGGGAGAATTTGGTGGTGGTAAATAAGCCAGATCAGACAATAGGATTGCTTGCTTGGAAAAAGTGGTCGCTTGCAAGTGCCGTTTTTGTTGGTGGCTATATTGTTTACTACTTAACTATCAATCAACATAGTTTTCTCCCAGAACTTTTGCATCACGTTGGTCTCTTCCTGGCTGCGGTAGTTGCTGTTCATTTTATATATGAACTACTTGTCAAGAGAGATGAGCAAGCGGCGATGCGGCGAGAAGTTTCAGAAGCAGTTGCTACGACGATTAATGCATTCATGCCGTCATTTGAAAGATGGGGATTTCAAGGTTTTGAACAGGATCTCGATTTCAAGGAGATCTTTGAGAAGCTTCACGCAGGCGATGAGCTTCTTTGGCTCGATACTTACGCACCATCTCGGTCTATTATGGTAAATCATCTAACTGCTGCCCTTGCGCGTGGAGCGAAGATTCGTATGCTTGCTATTAGTCCAGATTCCTATACTGCAAGGTGCCGAGCTAGAGAAATTCGACAGCCTGGATTCACTGAGCAAACGTTTCTTGATGATCTAGGTTCATTTATTAATGCTTTGTGTGTGGAGCTAGAGCAAGGCAGAGAGCTAGAACTAAGGCTCTATGATGATCTGCCTTGTGTTCCGATGTATATCCATATACGCCGTGGAGTACCCATAAGGGGGTTTACAAGTTATTTTTTGTCACATGCAAGTGAGAACTTCGCTCATGCAAAATGGGGATTTACAGATGATGGAATGTTAAATCACTTTTCAGAGTATTTTGAGAGCAAGTGGGTCAATGCAAAACCCAGAGATTTAAAAAGCAGTATTGGTTACAGCGATGCATAACAAGGGCTTGCAACGGAACGGAGCGATACACTAGGGTGATGATTCAGAGTGTATTCCCGTCCGCTGAAGCCCGTGCCGTTAGCCTGCTCAAGTTAGATATAGGTGTGTAGAAGTGAGGACACTTTCGGAAATAAACTGTGATTTAGCCCGTGCTCTTACAATTCTGCTGTTTGGATTGTGGCTTACTTTGGAAACTTGCACTCAACTTGGATTTCAAAATTTCCTTCGGTTGAACCTTCGGTAAGCATTGGAATTCCAGCTTTTCCTGCAATCTTTAGATTGAATTTAAGGGTAATTTTTTCCACTTCAGCAGCACTGAAATTCCTAAAGGCTCCAATCGCATAGTAGGCATATCCTTTGATCACATGATGGACTTTTTGCATATCTACAGTTGGCAAAGAGATATCCCGATAATCATCATCATTATCATCCACAATGATTTCTGTTGATTCTGAAGCCGTAATA
>JANMRU010000115.1:0-5427 GCA_031388585.1 Pseudanabaena sp. SOY_30_concoct_251
AACTTTCATCCAGGGGAAGGCGATAAAATTGGTCTAATCAATGGAGTATTCCTTGACAACATTTTCTTTCAAGTATTTGACGCAAATACTGATGGGATAGTAGATTCCACTCTGATCAGACTTAACTCTGCCCCAGATTACGGCATTTTAGCTGTAGTCTGGAATACAGTTAATGACATAGGAGAAACCACTCTACTAAATACAGATTTCTTTAATTTAGGGATAGATATATCAATTTTTCTCTAGTGAATTATTTTAAAAAATCGCTAATTTACTGATGTTAGTCCTTCTAACATATCTTCAGATTCCGCATAAAGGGCGCGTAACTTCTCCAGCTTTTCCCGATCGGGATGCCAAAAACCTCGACCGTGGGCTTCTAGCATTCTGCCAACTATATTACGGAAAGCTTCGGGATTAGCTTCACGCAACTTCTTTGCCATTTCAGGATCGAGAGCATAGGTATCGGAGGCCTGGTCATATACCCATGTATCCTTAAAACTAACAGTTCCGCCCCAACCGATCAGGGCCGTCAGGCGCTGTGAGATTTCAAACGCACCACCAGAACCTTGCTTAGCCATAGCCTCGGCCCACTTAGGATTGAGTAACTTAGTGCGGTATTCCATGCGCAGCAAATCTTCTAAGTTGTGTGATGCGATATCTTTCGAGAAGCTTTCCACAAAGCTGGACTGTACGGGTGTAGTTTTACCGTCAGTCGATCGCTGCTGAATTTCTGCTGCCTGCTTCAGCCCACCTGTATTTGCATAATATTCCTGAATATCTGTGAGTCCGTATTCCACCGAGTCAATTTCCTGCACGATTCGACCTGTAGTTTGCAGCAACTGGGTTAGAACCTCTGGTCTCGATTTGCCCTTATCCTGACGACCGTAGCTAAATGCATTGCGATCGCGCCAGGTTTGCGCTAATTCATCGGCAGATTCCCAATTGGCATCCACAATGCGATCGTTAACAAGGGAACCAAAATCGCCGGCAGGATTGGAGAATAACCGCGCTGAGCCATTATCAACACCCTGCGATTGCAGTTCTAGAGTATGTTTGCGAATAAAGTTTTGGTCTGTGGGCTCATCAATTTCTGCGGCACGTTGAAAGAGGTCGTCGAGCAACTCCAAAATATTGCCAAAACTATCGCGGAAGATACCCGATAGATTAGCCAGTACATCAATGCGAGGATGTCCAATTTCTGAGAGCGATCGCAATTCATAGCGCACGATCCTGCCTGTCCCTTCTTTAACTGGCTCTGCCCCCACCAGTTCCAATAGAATTCCCAGCGATTCACCCTTAGTTTTAATTGCATCCAGCCCCCACAACATTACTGCCACTGTTTCGGGATACGATCCACATTCTTTGAGGTGTTGGGCGAGAATTTGCTGCGCGATCGCTTTGCCGCGTGTATAGGCTGCTAGCGACGGCATCCGATAGGGATCGAGTGCGTGAATATTGCGTCCCGTTGGCAATACACCTGGCCCATCGCGCAGGAGGTCACCACCAGGTGCTGGTGGGATATATTCCCCATTTAAACCCCGCAATAGATTACCGATTTCATCACCAGTTTGACCGAGCAGAGCGCGGATTTGCACAGCTTCATCAATTCGTTCTGGTGGGATCGTAGATTTGTCATTTGAGGTATTTTGTGAAAGTGCCTTCAAAGCAATCTTTTCTACTTCCTTGAGATCGAAGCTATTAGCGATCGCGCTTGTCACTTCTGCTGGTAAATCATCACCAAAATAAGCGTTGAGATAACTTTCTATCAGTTCAGGTGTTGGCACTGAACCCAAAACATGCAAGCCTGAAGAGAAGAGGCGACTTTCGAGTTCTTGGAGGTAAGTGTATAATTTGACCAGATAACGATTAAACGTATCTTCTCCAAACATTTTGAGATTTGCATAGGTGAAGTCCAATCCCATGCGCTTTGCTTCCTCAAATGGGCAGTCGGCTTGCAATCCCGTGTCGGTAATTTTCTTGCAAATTGCTTCCTTGAGCGCATAATTCTTGTCGGGATCTTCGCGATATTCCGAGATAATGTCGCGTAGCGTTACCAGTTCCTTGTATAAACCGGCTCGTCCATAGGGAGGCACGTTATGAGAAATCAGGACACCATAGCCACGCCGCTTCGCCAGCATAGATTCGGAGGGGTTATTGGCAGCATAGACGTAGAGATTTGGTAAATTCCCCAACAGAATATCCGACCAGGAATAACCTGTATTGCCTAAAGGTGAGCCGGGCAGCCATTCTACGGTACCGTGCATGCCAAAATGGATGACGGCATGGGCGCAAAATTCGCACTGCAACCATTTGTAGAATGCTGCATATTGGGGATGCGGGGTCAGATCGCGCTCAAACATCAGACGCATGGGGTCGCCAGCAATACCTAAAGGAGGTTGTACGCCAATCCAAACATTACCTAAATGCACGCCTCCAATCAGGAATTCATCTCCATAGGTTTTGATGCCACTCGCAGTGAGCGATTTCCACTGCTTCTCGATCCAGGAAGTACGCAGGTAGCCTAACCAGGTTTCGAGCGTGTCGGCTTTCACGGATTTTCCTGCCACCGAGTAGGGTAATTCATCTGCGGTTTTGACCTGACGGATCAGTTCCTCCCCATCCTCTGGGAGATCGCCCACGGTATATCCCTGGTCTTTCAAGGTTTGAAGTAGCTTCATCAGCGATCGCGGCACATTTAATAATGCTGCTGTACCGACCGCACCGTAACCTGGTGGGAATCCATAGAGGATAATGGCAATGCGCCGTTCTGCCACTCGGGTGCGTCGCAACTCGATCCAATTTTTGAGCCTACCGATCAGGCGATGTACTCGTTCGGGAATGAGATAGATATTTTCTCCGACTAAGCCACCTAAGGGTACGGTATCGATCGCACCGTCAAGTTCTGGTAGAGCATACAAAACGATGCTTTGTAAACCACCAATGCCCTGTCGTGCCCACGAGTGAATGTCTTGGATTAGCAGCGGTGCGGCGACAATATAGGGTACATTCTTGGCATTGAGAATCTCTTGTGTAACTTGTGCTTTTCGCCCTCCTTCCATCGAACCGGCTGGTCCTCCTACCAAGGTAAAGCCAATTGTGGAAACAATGGCATCGACTTCGACTGCTTCTTGGTTAGGGATATGAGAGGATAATCCGCGCTCGTAGGTAGTAGTCAGCCAATCCCGCACGGCGATATGTCCTTCCACACCATTGATAAAGATGGGGATAGGGATCAGCCCTGCTTGCTCAAAGTGGCGAATCAGTTGGGGAATATACTTCTGTTTCGTAATTACGTGTTTGCGATAGAGCAAGATGCCCACAATGGGAGCGTGGGAATTATGGGGATCAACTTTCCGATCTCCATGATTCCTATCTTGATACCACTTTAAATACTGACGCGGTGATGTGAAGTAGCCACGGTAATCAGGATGGAGCAATCCCATATTGGGAGTTTCAAATACGGGGGGGATTTCTCCTACTTTTAGACCTAAATATTTCTCTGCTATTGTCCAGAATAGGGCAGCGACATTATCCAGACCGCCCGCATTCCAGTAGCCATATATAATCAGCCAGTTCCGAAGATCCTGAACTTTTTTGATTGGGATAAATTGCAACAGTTGCGGCCCTGTCTTTAAAAAATTTAGATAGCCAGCAATGCGGTCTTCTTCTCGCCCTTTTGCTCCCAAATTCAGCTTATCGAGGATGAATTTAATCGGCTTGGGCATGCCCTTAGACTTATCGCCGATCGCAAATGCGCCGAGTTGAGTCATACTCATTAATTCCAATGCTGACTCGAATACCAGTCGCATGGGAATATGCTGAATGCGTTCGCGCAGCCAGACTACCTGATCGTAATCAAAAATCAGACTACCGAAAAATACTTGAGCTGACTTCAGCGCAGCCGCAACAGTTGCAGGGTTAGCAGTGATATCGCGATCGCTAAATACCTGAAGTTCTAACTCTGGGCAACGGCTCTGCACTAGACTGGCAACCTGGCGGTACAGGCCTGTATTAAAAGATTCAAACCCAGTAATTAAGACAATAGATTGCTTACCCATGGCTTACCTACGAAAGACATTAACTAGAGGAAGCCTTAGTAAATAAGGTTTTTAACCATCTCTAGTATACATCTCTATAGAAACTGTCTGTAAGTTCTAAGTGTATATCTCAGCTTTATGCGATCGCGACAATACATGCTTGCATAAAGTTGTATATCCATCATTCAAGACTAGAGTCTAGAGTATTTTCAGTGAACCTCTTTTATGTTTATGCCGCACTGGACATTGATTCTTAACCTAGATGCAAAACACCTGCTCTGAGACAGGACTTGCAATCTCAGTCAGACAAATCACGAATTCGTAGCACGAAGAAAATCTGCGGTTGTAGTTTAGGCCAAGAGCTTGCGCGATCGCTGCTTGCTCTCGGGAATCTGGTAGTTCGCTTAGATCTATATCTCCGTCCCTCAGCTTGACATAGTTTTCTGCGATTTCTCGCTGCTGTTCGAGGCGACTTTTTGTTCCCCAGTCACGACCTGTTAATAGAGGGTGCCCCGTTCGAACGTGGAAATATACCGCAGCCAGGCAGGTCAGAACTGTTTCTGCTTTTCTCCAGTCAAATTTTA
Organism: Pseudanabaena sp. SOY_30_concoct_251; assembly: GCA_031388585.1. GTDB lineage: Bacteria > Cyanobacteriota > Cyanobacteriia > Pseudanabaenales > Pseudanabaenaceae > PCC-6802. The sequence goes on from JANMRU010000115.1 coordinate 4,622, forward strand.
ACCAATCATAGGGATTCACTTGAACTGGTCGGTGGCGATTCCATACTGGATGCGTGCCGCCGCAGCCTTGTTCTATGATGTTATGCAGCTCTTCTAGCCCATAGTCTGCCAGGACTGCTTGTTGGCCATCCATAAAAATATGGTTGGGCGTAAACGCCCGATCGTAGTTTCCTCCTAGGCGATCTCGCAGATAGTCTAAACCTCTGGCCAGGGATTGAAATGCTATCAACAGATCGATCTCGGGACTATTATTAAGAACCGCCGACTGGGGTCGAAAGCGATCGATTGTGCTTTCCGAGTAATACTTACGGTATAGGACAAAATAGCGCTGGCGCTGCAGGTTATGATACCGCAACCATGGAGCCACACCAGCCTTAGGCGGCATTGCTACTAGCGAGTCAAAATATGGACAAAGCCGATCGACCTCAGCTCGCAAATCTTTACCCGTCGAGAGATCGTATTCTCCCTGGACAAAGGTTGAGTGAACCTTGACAACCACTTCACCGTTGGCATCTTTTGCTCGACTCGTCTGGATGTAATCGCCTTTACTACTAAGATCTGCGATCGGTTTGTATCCCCCTGGAATCCTATTCCAAAACATTCAAGTTTCCCCTTTTGTGCGCTCTCAAACTAGAATGCCCAAGTATAAAAATTTTCAATCATGACTTGGCTCGCAAATTACCCCAATCTTTATCGATTTTCGATCATTTGCGGTGCGGGCTAGATGAGCGCGCACCTATCTGCATCTAAGTTTGCTGGTGGATCGGAATAAGATAGCGATCGAACCATTGGCTAGCCAGCCTTGC
>JANMRU010000129.1:0-5573 GCA_031388585.1 Pseudanabaena sp. SOY_30_concoct_251
GGATTAACTAACCTTACTGGTCTTGATCTCAATGCAAATCAGATAGTCGATCTCAAGCCTTTATCAGGATTAACTAACCTTACTGGTCTTGATCTCAATGCAAATCAGATAGTCGATCTCAAGCCTTTATCAGGATTAACTAACCTTACTGGTCTTTCTCTCGAAGAAAATCAGATAGTGGATCTCAAGCCTTTATCAGGATTAACTAATCTCAAACAACTCTTGCTTAGCGTAAATCAGATAGTGGATCTCAAGCCTTTATCAGGATTAACTAATCTCAGTCATCTTAGACTCGATAGAAATCAGATAGTCGATCTCAAGCCTTTATCAGGATTAACTAACCTTACCGATCTTCTTCTCAATCGAAATCAGATAGTCGATCTCAAGCCTTTATCAGGATTAACTAATCTCATTTCTCTTCCACTAAGTGAAAACCCGATCGCAAACAAAACCTGTCCTCTCAAACCAACATCAATTTGCGAGTTCTAGGTAAGCGCACCTTTCGCATTCATACATACCTATGCTTCTAGCCTCCTAGATTAACTGCGGGTGAGAACTTGATGGCTACCAAGATAATCCTTAATTTCGGTAATGCTGAGTCGTCCATAGTGCAGTAACGAGGCCAGTAAGGCTGCTTCTGCTCTACCTTCGGTGAGTGCCTGCCGAATATGCTCGCAGGTACCCGCTCCTCCAGAGGCAATTACAGGCACATCAACCCGTTCTGCCACTTGTCGAGTCAATTCCAGATCGTATCCTGCCTGCGTGCCGTCTGCGTCCATGCTCGTGAGCAAGATTTCTCCCGCGCCGCGTTTGACCACCTGCTCCACCCACTCCAGCGCATCAAGACCAGTATTTTCTCGACCACCACGCACAAACACATCCCAACCAGGGCGATCTGGATCGTGGCGGCGACGGGCGTCGATCGCCACGACAATGCACTGATTACCGAAGCGATCGCTACTGCGATCGATCAGGTCAGGATCTTTGACAGCGGCGGAATTAAGGCTGACCTTATCTGCGCCAGCCCGCAATAGTTCGCGGATCGAGGCAATATCTTTGATCCCACCGCCTACCGTGAGGGGGATAAATACCTGTTCAGCAGTGCGATAAACTACATCTAGAATAATGTTACGGTCTTCATGGGTTGCTGTAATATCCAAAAAGACCAACTCGTCTGCTCCAGCTTGATTGTAAGCCTGAGCTAGTTCTACAGGATCGCCCGCATCCTTCAGGTCAACAAAGTTAATTCCTTTAACAACACGACCAGCTTTGACATCCAAACAGGGCAAAATTCGTTTCGCTAACATCTTATGAACTCTCTTATACAGTTAAAGAACCAGAGCCGCTTTTTGCAGAACGCATTACAGCAATCGCTTACTACAATCGGCTTTTTCATTTTTACATCTCTGGGGATGTTACCGATATTTTCATCGTTCGCAAGTACGACTTGGCAGGTTGGCGGCCAGTCTACTGTGGTCTTTGAATATGCTGACACCCAAGCCAAAACGCGCATAGCTCAACTCGATCGCCGCTTAGCAGAGATCGTTGTCAACCTCGATCCTAATAGAGTTTGGACTGTAGATACCTTGCCTGCACTTATTACTGCAAAACTAGTTGGCTCCAAACCAAATTCAAAACCAAATTCAAAACCAGTCAGCGTCACTCCAATCAAGTCAGTCACAATCCGCGTCCAAGGTCAAACGCTCCTAGAAGTGACCGAGGAAGATGCCAGGATTCATAATGCCGCATCGGTAAGCGAACTTGCTCTTACGTGGGTACAAGCCCTAACATATGCGCTTGGACAGCCGATCGTGAAGCAGCGTTTAGTTGGCACAATTGGGATGCCAAACCAACTTGTATACAAAGGGATGACCTATTCCCTAAATTCTGAAGCAGTCGGCGATCGCGGCTTGTTTCGCACAGATGGCCAGCGGGTTAATGGCAAAGTTGTCTTCTGGGAAATCACTCTCGATAAGAGGGTATATGTTGCTGCTACTGCGGTGCGCGAGTTACCTGCTCCGGCATCTCCAGCCAAGATTTTCATCCTGAATCGCTACATGCAATTCGTTCCATACTCAAAATAGTAGACTGGAATGCTCTGCTACAAATGCGTGCCTTATTCACCACTATGCAAAAGCTTCCAGCAGTTACAGGCGATCGCCCAATTTTCATCGGTGTGCAGCACTAATACCTTGACAGTTGATTCTGAGGTAGATATGTCTTGATCGACAGGATTCAATTCATTTTTTTTTGAGTCGATTTTTAGTCCTAAAAAATCTAGGGAATCACAAGCAAGTGAACGTACCAACACCGAATTTTCTCCTATTCCTGCTGTAAAGACCAAAGCATCAAGTCTAGGAAGACTCATCAACATCGATCCAATATTAAGATCGCAGACGATGAATATACATGCCAAAAGCGAGTTTTGCCCTTTCATTACCCGATGCACTTGCTTTTAGGACCAAGCGCAAATCAGATGAAACGCCAGAAATGCCTTTTAACCCAGACTCATAATTAAAAGCTCTATCGATTTGTTCAACGCTATAACCCCGTTGTAGGAGATAAATTAAGATGCCAGGGTCTATAGCTCCACAACGCGAACCCATCATCAGTCCATCTAAGGGTGTAAAACCCATGGTTGTATCAACACTGTGACCGTCACGAACAGCCGCAAGAGAAGAGCCATTGCCTAGGTGACAAATAATCAACCTTAGCTCGTTCAAGTCACGTTGAAGTAATTGTGCTGCTCGTTCGCTACAATATTGATGGCTGATGCCATGAAATCCATAGCGGCGGATGCCCTGCTCCATCCATGTATACGGGATGGGATAAACTGCTACTGTTTCAGGTAGATGACTGTGAAATGCAGTATCAAAGACAGCGACTTGAGGAATATATTCTCCTATTATCTCTTCAATTGCTTGGATACCTTCAGGGTTGGCAGGATTATGGAGTGGTGCTAAACTAGATAGCCGAGCGATTGCGGCTTTAACATCAGAATCAACTCTCACACTCTCACGAAATTCTCTTCCTCCGTGAACTACTCGATGTCCTACTACATCAATATCACTTAGGCTTGAGAGCGCCTTTCTGTCACCTTGCCATAGAGTTCCAAGTAGATAGGCAATTATTTGAGTGCGAGAATGGAAGGGAATTTCTTCTTTCTGTATACCTTTATCCGTTTCGATCGTTATGAAAGTCTTCCCTTGACTACCTGTAAAATCTGCGGATGCCTCCCATAAAGGTTTAGGTGCCTTTTCAGGGAGAACATCTCTATCAATCTCATATAGACAACTCTTTTGGCTGCTCGAACCTGCATTAAAAACAAGTATTTTCATCACTAGTAGGGCCACTTCCAGCTCACAATATCAGGGTGATCGATACCATGTTCAAAGGCATAATTGCGACAGGAAATTTGCTCATCTTTTAGCATTTCTTTGACATGCGCACCCGCAACTCTCAATTGGGGAAGGCGGTCAATGACATCAATCGCGATACTAAAGCGGTCAATCTGATTGCAAATTGCCAGATCCAACGGAGTATTGATGTTGCCCTTCTCCTTATAGCCGCGCACATGCAAGTTTTTGTGGTTAGTGCGGCGGTAGGCGAGACGGTGAATTAACCAGGGATAGCCGTGGAAGTTAAAGATGATGGGCTTATCCAGGGTGAACAGGCTGTCAAAATCGCGATCGCTTAGACCGTGAGGATGTTCTGTATTGGGTTGAAGCTTGAATAGGTCAATCACATTGATAAACCGAATCTTTAAGTCTGGGAAATGTTCGCGCAGGATGTCAGGATGCCGCGAGAGATTCCTGGGTTGGAATATCGCCTGCTGTAGCTAACACCACATCCGGCTTTTCTGCTCGATCGGTGCTCGCCCACTCCCAAATATCAATGCCCTTGGTGCAGTTTGTAATCGCCGCATCCATATCGTGAAACTGCAAATGCATCTGTTTGTCGCACACAATCACATTGATGTAATTCTTACTGCGCAAACAGTGATTGGCTACAGAGAGTAAAGTATTGACATCAGGAGGAAGATATATTCTCACGACATCAGGGCTCTTATTTACCGCTAAATCTAAGAAACCAGGGTCTTGATGGGTAAATCCATTATGATCTTGTCGCCAAACTGTAGAAGTAATCAGCAAGTTGAGAGAAGAAACATCTGCGCGCCAGGGAAGTCGATTGCAAATCTCTAACCATTTAGCATGTTGGTTAAACATGGAGTCAATTACATGGGCAAAAGACTCGTAAGTTGAGAAAAAGCCATGACGACCAGTGAGTAAATAGCCTTCTAGCCAGCCTTCCAGGGTATGTTCGCTCAAAATCTCCATCACCCTACCATCAGGTGATAGTTCTCCACCATCGTCATCTTCGGGCAGATAACCAGCTATCCAAAACTTCTTGCTAACCTCATAAATTGCGCTGAGCTTATTGGAGGTATTCTCGTCAGGGCCAAATACTCGAAAATTAGTCATGTTATTTTTCATGACATCCCGCAAGAAAACGCCTAGGGGTTTAGTGTTTTCTGCCTCGATAGTTCCCGGCTTCTCAACCATTACGCCATAGTCACGAAAATTAGGCATTTTGAGATCGCGGCGCAATAATCCTCCATTGGCAAAGGGAGTAGAACCTAATCGTTTGTCTCCCTTAGGAACAGTTGCTTTGATTTCTGGCAAAAGAGTTCCATTTAGATCGAACAACTCTTCTGGTAAGTAGCTTCTCATCCAAGCCTCTAATTGCTGCAAATGCTCGGGATTAGATAAACTTGAGATCGGTACCTGGTGAGCGCGCCAAAATCCCTCCAATTTGTGGTTGTTAATTTCAGCAGGTCCTGTCCAACCTTTAGGGGTTCGCATCACAATACATTGGCCAAATAGGGCGGGCAACAGTACCGATGCGAATCGCTTCAGATTTAATCTCTCTAATTCTATTTACGCAAAAGTCTAGGGTTGCTGCCATTGCTTGGTGCATTGATTCAGGTTCTGACCCTTCCACAAAAAATGGCTCATATCCATATCCTTCAAACAGGGATTTAAGCTCTCTTTGACTGATGCGAGATAGAATAGTAGGGTTATTTATTTTATAGCCGTTGAGATGTAAAACAGGAAGGACGGCCCCATCTCTGATTGGATTGAGGAATTTATTGGAATGCCAGGAAGTAGCAAGAGGTCCAGTCTCTGATTCTCCATCCCCTGGCATCGCCACAACAATTAAATCGGGGTTATCAAAAGCTGCACCGAAAGCATGGGAAAGACAATATCCCAGTTCTCCCCCTTCATGAATGGAACCAGGAGTTTCGGGAGTACAGTGGCTACCAATACCGCCAGGGAAAGAAAATTGTTTGAAGAAAGTTTGCATTCCTTCTAAGTCTTGACTGCAATCGGGGAAAAATTCGCTGTAAGTACCTTCTAAATAGCATGGACCCAAGAAACCTGGTGCCCCATGTCCTGCTCCCACAACGAATAACATATTTTGATTGAATCTGTTAATAATGCGATTCAAATGTGTATAAAGAAAACTAATTCCAGGACTAGAGCCCCAGTGACCCAGTAGACGGTGTTTGATTT
>JANMRU010000137.1:0-13400 GCA_031388585.1 Pseudanabaena sp. SOY_30_concoct_251
GCAACCACCCGTTCACTTTGGTACAGATGGCTGGCGTGGTGTGATCGCCGATGAATTTACTTTTGCCCGTTTAACTACAGTTGCGCCTGCAGCGGCTCAAGTATTGGCTGAAACTTTTGGTGCAACTGCGGCTAGCAATACCGTGATTGTGGGATACGATCGCCGCTTTCTTTCACCTGAGTTTGCTAAATGTACGGCAGAATCTCTCTGTAAGGCTGGATTTGATGTCCAGCTTGCGCAAAGTTTTGCGCCTACGCCCGCTTTTAGTTGGGCAGGTTATGAGCAAAAGGCATTGGGAGCTTTGGTAATTACTGCAAGTCACAATCCACCTGAATACTCTGGCTTAAAAATCAAAGGTGCTTTTGGTGGATCTGTTTCCTCGGTTGTAACCAAACAGGTGGAGGCAATTCTAGCCAATCCAGATCGTTCAAGTGCGATCGCAAAAACACCAGGTAAGCTCACCTCATTTGACCCTTGGGATAGCTATTGTCGGGAATTGCGTACTAAGGTTGATTTGACGGCAATTCGGCAGGCAATTCTTAATAATGAATTGGTGGTGTTTGTTGATGTCATGCACGGTGCGGCAGCAACTGGGCTATCTAGGATTTTGGAAATACCATCTGCCGATCGGGTCAATGATAGTGGTCTTAAAGAAATCAACGCCAATACCGATCCCTTATTTGGCGGCGGCTCACCCGAACCCTTACCACGCTATATCGGTAGTTTACTAGAGCAAATGAAGGCTTACCGTGAGGTGCATCCCGAGCAACTATTAGTAGGATTTGTTTTTGATGGCGACTGCGATCGCATTGCAGCTGTTGATGGTAATGGCAACTTCATGAGTTCGCAGAACCTGATTCCGATCTTGCTCGATCATTTAGCTCGACAACGTGGTTTGACGGGTGAGTTTATTAAAACCATTAGTGGTTCCGATCTAATGCCCAGAGTGGCAGCTTTGTATAACTTACCCATCTACGAAACTCCAGTTGGCTTTAAGTACATTGCCGATCGGATGATGGCAGGTGGGCATGTACTCCTAGGTGGTGAAGAGTCAGGTGGAATTGGCTACAGCACGCACATTCCCGAACGCGATGCCCTATTGTCGGCACTTTATGTCTTAGAGGCGATCGCGCTTACCAAAAAAGATCTAGGCCAAATTTACCAGGATCTGCAAACCCAAACAGGCTTCTCTTCGCACTACGATCGCATCGACAAGCATCTAGCCAGCTTGGAAGCCAAAGATCGTCTGGTAAAGCACCTACAAGCAAACCCACTAAGCGAGATTAGTGGCCGCAAAGTTGTGCACATTAATGCGATCGATGGGTTTAAGTTTCGACTTGAGGATGATAGCTGGTTACTAGTGCGCTTTAGCGGCACCGAACCAGTGTTGAGACTCTACTGCGAGGCTGCTACACCAGAAATTGTCAATCAGACTCTGGCCTGGATATCATCATGGGTTGAGCAGTTTTAAGTTTAAGTTTAAGTTTAAATTTTTGCGATTCCTTGCTGCGGAACGCATCCTGCAAGGAATCGCAAGATATAACCCTATTGGTCGTCGCCTTAATGGCAATTTGCTGTTAGCATTTGGTAACATTAATCCCGTGAGGTAATGCTGCGCTCTGACTGCATGGTTTTTCCTTAGTGATTAAGTGGTATCAGGAGATAGCTTTACAATAGTGGCGGTATGTTTCATTTTCCCCCTCCGCCAATACAAATAGCGCACCAAGCTAAACCACCCATTCTCGCCCAAGTTAGACCTCAGGCGAGCCAGAATGAGTCGGATTTTTTTTGGGTGGCTGCAGTTCCTGAGGTGCTTCCTCATGTTGTAGAACACGATCTGCGATCGCTGATGCAGTCTCTCTCCACAGTAGAAATTACGCCCGACAGTATCATTGCTCAGGCAGGACCAGTTAAGCCTGATAGTCGCCCACTACCAAAACCCACCGATCCCCCACCTGTAGTAACCCCAACTCCAAAACCGACAAAGGGACTGCCGTTAAATGTCAAGGCAGATCGCCAGGAATACAATGTCAAAACTCAAATATTTACTGCTACTGGCAACGTAGTGGTGGTTTACCAACAGTCTGAGCTAAAAGCAGACAAGGTAGAGCTCAACCTGAAGACACAACAAGCAGTTGCCGATGGCAATATATTTTTCGCACGTGGCGACCAAAAGCTACGTGGATCGCGCCTGGAGTATAACTATGCCAAGGTACAAGGAACTCTGGCCGATGCCGCTGGTTCGATTAATTTTGGCACGCTTAATAATCCTCAATCCAGCCAGTTACCCGCAGATATTGCATCTAGTTCCCAGACTGTGAGCTTAGGCAGCGATTCGCCTGACAAGAATCAAGGTAAGGGGTTGCGACGTTTAGGATTTAGAGCCGCTTTGCTCAAACTAGATGGCGATCGCTGGACAGCTGAAAAGTTAAGGATAACTAACGATCCATTTAGTCCCCCCGAAATGGAACTAATCACCGATCGCGCCACATTATCACCAATTTCTCCTACTCAAGATCGGCTGGAGGCTCAAGCGCCTACCCTAGTTTTTGATGGAGTGTTTTCACTCCCAGTGCCGATTAATACCCTAACTTTAGATCGGTTTCAGCGATCGTTTCCCCTTCTGGTTGGCTACGATCGCACCGATCGGGGTGGCCTTTTTTATCAGCAAGACTTCGATCTGATCTCCCAGCCAGATCTGAGCTTTCGTATTTCGCCACAAGTTTTTGTGCAGAAGGGGTTACAAGGTGGAAATATCTTTGACTCTGGCTTATTTGGCTTCGTTGCCAAACTAGAATCTATCCTGCCAGATAACCAATACCTAGCAGGTAGAGCTACCATATCGAGTCTAAATCCTAATGACTTTTCGAATAGCTTTCGAGCTAGCCTTACTTACAATCGCCCTATATTTAGCGATCATCAGCTATCGCTACAATATGGCTACCGCGATCGCGTTTTTAACGGCTCTTTAGGATTTCAAGATGTCCGCAATAACATAGGATTTAACATATTTTCGCCAAACCGCGTATTGGGTGATACGGGAATTAACTTTAGCTATCAAGCTGGATTGCAGTATATAAATGCTGAACGAGGAGATATTCAGCCTAATGCAGTCAGTGGTCTTGGGCGCTTACAAACTGCTGTAGTTTTTAGTCGTGGCATTCCCCTATGGAGAGGTCAGGCATTACCTGCGGAAAAAGAATCTGGTTTGAAATATTCCCCCGAACCAATTGTGCCAGGTGTAGATGCGGTCATCGGTGTGAACGGAGCCTATTCGTATTATTCGGTTGGCGCTTCGCAGGCTTACCTCTCAGGTACGCTAGGCATATCCGCCGTTTTAGGTAATTTCTCACAACCTTTTTTGGACTATACCAAGATTAATATCAGCTATACCCAAGGCTTGGTATCAGGTGAGTCGCCATTTTTCTTCGATCGCATTGCCGATCGCCAAACCGTCACCGCTGGTATTCAGCAACAAATCTATGGGCCCATTCGTTTAGGCGTTCAACAAACATGGAACCCTGGCACAGGAAAGGTCATAGACTCTAGCTATAGCCTTGAATATAGTCGTCGCACCTATGCGGTGGTAATTCGCTACAATCCCACCCGTGAAATTGGCGAAATTCTGCTGCGTATCAGTGACTTTAACTGGAATAATCCACCTTCAAATGTGACTACAGTAGAGGGCGGCATCGAACGTAGAGAGTAGCGATCTACCCTTGATATTTCTTCCCTCTTCTTACCGTCAATTGCAATCAAAACAACCACGGATAAGATGATTAAAACCCATGCAGGGGCTACGCCGCTGCGACCTGTTTTTTGTGATGGACTCGATCAAAAACTGCTGTAAAAAGCCGCATCAATCCAGGTCAAAATTTCTCGATTCACCCTGGCGGGATCTTCATCGTGGGGGCAATGACCTCGATCTTGCAGTGGGATTAGCTGCGCATTGGCCGCAAGCTTCACTAAACGCGAACCCTCGGAGGGTGGAATAGCTTTATCTTGGGTACCCCAAAGAATTAGCAATGGCACGTGTAGCTCTTGCAGCGCTTTGGTCAGACTAGGCGAATATCCAGGCCGATTTAGACTCAAACTTAAATGTAAAAATGCCACGATCGCTTTTCTTTCGAGCGTTGGCCGAATAATCATCTCAACTAATTCGTCATCGACATTGGTGCGATCGCAGTAGACAAACTTTTTCAGCACCGACTCGATCGTCTGGGGTCTAGCTAGTGTATAAAAGATAGGCTTAAGTAATAGCCGCGTGACTATAGTTTCGAGCGATCGCTTAATTGGTCGCACAGGTTTTGGCACCATTGCCTCCAAAGCTTCTAGATCGGGCAAACTGATTGCTACAACTCCTGCTGAAATCTCAGGATGCTTATGAGCCGCAATTACCGCAACTAAAGAACCAACAGAGTTGCCCACAATTACAGCAGGTTGCTTAACAAAAGTACTCCAAAAGTCAAATACCTGTTCTACCCACAGGCTAATACTATAGTTTTCGGGGGGTTTCTCAGAACCACCAAAACCTACTAAGTCAAGTGCATAAACCATATGCTGCTGTGACAACTCAGGCATATTATGGCGCCAATGTTCTCCAGATATGCCAAATCCGTGCAGTAGAATAATCGGCATCTTATGTTGAGAAATGCTCGGACGGGCAAAAGCATATCTGGTTTGCCATCCTCTCCACATCCAATCCCGCCGAGAGATGGTACGCCCAGTTGTGGAGGGAACTGGTTGTTGGTTAACTAGTATTTCTGTAGGAGTCATGCCCTTCGCCAATAAAAATTTTGACTACAAACCTAACTTATGTATGCCCAATCGGTTCTGGCTATGCTAGCATCTTCTGAAAGCTCTTTATTTTTAACCGATGGCAAAAGTCCTAGTACTCAATGCATCGTACGAGCCGCTAAATATTACTAGTTGGCAGCGTGCTGTTGGCTTATTAATCAAAGGTAAAGCCGAGCAGGTCGAGCATAATGGCAGAATGCTTTATCCTGGATTCCCCTTACCAACTGTGATACGGCTTCTACACTATATCAATCTACCCTATAAAGAAACCCCTTTGACAAGGAGAAATATTCTACATAGAGATGGACATTCCTGTCAATACTGTAGTTATACGGGTGACGATTTAACTTTGGATCATGTGATTCCCAAATCTCGACGCGGTGGTGACTCTTGGGAAAATATAGTCACTGCTTGCGTGCGCTGTAATGTCAAAAAAGGTAATCGCACGCCTAAAGAAGCTTCCATGCCGCTAAGAAAACAACCGCGCCGCCCTCACAGCGGCCTTTATTTTGAGGTGACTAAATATTTGCGCGGTGGCGGCCACCAGGAATGGCAAAAGTATGTGATCGGTTTTTAGCTATTCAAGGTGATTGATACAAATGAGTTGCACCGTTAATCTTTGATATTGTTTTGGTATTGCTAAGATAGATTATGAATTCTGTCTTCTAAATTTACGAAAACTACATGGCTGTTGAAATAGGTCAAAAAGCTCCAGATTTTACTTTGCCAAGCGATCGCGGCGATATTACGCTCAGTCGATATCAGGGTAAGACCAATGTTCTACTTGCTTTCTATCCTGGTGACTTTACCCCTGTTTGTACCAGTGAAATGCAATGCTTTGCCGATGATTGGACTAAGTTTCGGGAATTGGGCGTAGAAATTTTAGGTGTGAGCACCGACCCAATCGAAAAGCACATCGAATTTTCCAAAAAATTAGGGCTGGAGTTCCCATTGCTAAGCGATCGCAATAAGGAAGTAAGTCAGCTATACGGCGTCGCTGGACTATTTGGCAGCAAGCGCGCCTACTTCATCGTTGATATTCATGGCAACGTCACTTACAAACACATTGAGTTCCTGCCAGTATTTAAGCGTGAAGACAGCGAGCTACTTGTCGCACTACGCAAGCTCAAGAGCTAGGGCTTCATTAGTAATAAATTGCGATCTGAAATGGTCGCTTAATCGGATTTTCTGTGGCGAGATTTTAGGATAAATTCGGCGATCGCCAGATCTTGCGGCGTTGTAATTTTCAGGTTAGTTTCTTCTCCCATCACGATCTGCACTGGTAGTCCGACTTTCTCAAATAAAGCCGCATCATCAGTCACTGACCATCCTAGTTCTATTGCCTGTTCGTGAGCCGTAATTAATTTCGCAACGACAAATCCCTGAGGGGTTTGAGCTGCCCATAGTCGATCGCGGTTTGGTGTATCAATAACAATGCCTGCTTCTACAATTTTGATCGTGTCTTTGACCGGAACTGCCGCAATCAGGCCAGGATTTGTGGATAGGGCATCAGCACAGCGTTCAAATAGTTCAGGTGTGGCAAGACAGCGTGCCCCATCATGGATCAAAACATTGTTGGCGTCAGCAGGCAGCGATCGCAAGCCATTAAATACGGACTCTTGGCGCGTATCGCCCCCTTGAATCCAGGCTATGGGTTTGGGACTATTTAGCTTAGTAAAAATCTGCTGAAAGTCCTCTAAATCGTAGGTTTGACCAACTACCCCAATCCAGGTTACGGCATTAGAGGTGATCGCCGCTTCCAGCGTCCACTGTAAAATCGGGTTGCCGAGTAATTCCAGAAGTAGCTTATTGCGAGTGCTACCCATGCGCTTACCGCTGCCCGCCGCAGGAATGAGAAGATGGCAACTCATAGATTAATTATTAGGATTACCAAATCGATTTGGTGGCCAGTATCGCAACACTGCTTGACCAATCAGGCGATCGCGCGGTACAAACCCCCAGGAGTGGCCGTCATAGCTATCATTTCGGTTATCGCCCAACATCAGGTAAGCGTTAGATGGTACGATTTCTGGCCCCCATGTGTAATCAGGGGCTTCGGCAATATACTTTTCTGGCAAAGGGCGATCGTTGACATATACCAGTCCTCCCTTAACTTCTACCTTGTCTCCAGGTAAGCCAATTAATCGCTTGATAAATGCATCACGAAAGTTTTGCTTTTTGAGGGTATCCGTTGGCTCAAATACCACAATCTCTCCGCGTTGTGGAGCGCGAAATAGATAACTAACCTTATCTACCATCAGGCGATCGCTAACCTCTAAAGTTGGTAGCATCGACCCAGATTTTACGTAGCGAGCCTCCGCCACATAAGTGCGAAACCCAATACTGACTACTAATGCCAACCCAACGATTTTAATACTCTCTATGCAGATTTCTTTAAACTTCTTTGGTATTGTATTCGGCTTCGACATTTTTGTACCTCTAAGTCTGATTAATCAATGATGTTACGGGGAATGATTTTAAAAGAGAATTATGTGGGGAGTTTGAGGGCTGTGCCCTCAATTGTGGCTATGACCCAGAACCTTTTAATATAGATCTTCTTTTAGTTTTTCGTAAGGTGAGTTGTTCACTGAATCGAAATATCTTGACTCCAATATCTAGGTAATAGTTTCAGTCTCTACTTAATATCCAAGATACCTTCGTTCTTACGTTTGGGGTTAAAGCGCACATCAAATGCTATGCCTCTAGCTGCAAGCTGGGCTAAGACATCTTTCTCAACACGACGAGCTACATTTTTAAGAACCTGTTCTTGCTCTGCCTCATTCATAGCCTTCTCTAGTTGATGGGTTTCATCATCAGTCATCAAGCGGCGACAATTCAGAGGCTGCTCCCAAAGTTCTGTATCAATTGCTAGATCTCCTAACCAAGCCGCTTGCATCTCACTTAAAACCGTACGACTAGGTTTTGCAACAGTGTTAAATTTCAGCCAATGGCACTGAGATGGTACGCGGACTATATGTAACTTCAAGCTACTAGCAATATCACGAGAGATCCCAACGTATTGTAGAGATTTTTCAGCATCGAAAATAGCATAGACACCGATCTTGCCTTCAAGATCTGCTAAAACATTCCCTGTTGTATCTAGATAGGGGGCAAAGGGAACTTCTGTAAGAGGGGGAATAGATTCTGTCAATTTAATTTACTTCCCACCAGCCGAACCCAGGCCCAACAAAACGAATCACAATCCAAAATACGACCATGCCGCCTATGCCAAACCAGGCCCCCTTAGAGGTAATATTTATGAACTGTTCAGCTTTTTGCTTTGTCCAAAAAGGTAACCAGGGAAAGACAGGCTCTCCCTTGCCATAATCTTCTCCTAGAGATTGCTTGCGCCGTTTTGATTCACCCATTATTTCTCATCCATTAGGTTCGCTGATTTTAGACTAAATTGTAGATGCTCAGAGCTTACTTATCGAATTCGGTACATCTAAAATTACATTTCCCTAGAAAGGGTAGAAATTATAAGTAGCGAATCGGTCTCCCTGGTTCTTTTTCTAGGTCGAAATTGACTACTCCCCAACGCGACTCAATTTCCTCGGGAGGGCTAAATTCTACAACTAAACCGTATAGTCTCTGCGTCATGCGATCGCTAGAGTTTAGTTCTAAATATTTGCTAACAAGATCTATATAGCGATGAGCGATCGTGATTTTGGTAGCTCGATAACCCAGAGTGTATAGCTTATCTAAACTCTCATGCACCTCAAACCGAATTGTATCAGGATGGACATGCTGCCTATACCACTCACCATCCCAAAGCCGCCACTGCCGATCGGACTGGAGATGGACTAGATCCTTACTTTCTGACTTAACCTCAAATGCTCCATGTCGAGGACATAGGTAGGTATCCGTTAATATCAAAGCAGGGATAGTTTGTCTACAGTGCGGACATCTAATTTCTGATCCAAAAATTGGATATTGCAAAGGTGACATGACATTGTGCATGGCGGTAACCCAAAAAACTAGACCACTTTTTAAAGTGAAGTTTTACTAAGGCGAACTTACTTAGTATCTCAGACTCTAGATAGGTTGATAGGTACTGATTGTTCATCCCGTTGTTGTTTATGGGGCTATTCAATACCTATCGGATTTTATCATGTTCCTAAATTTAAATTTAGGCTAATGAGCTGCTACTGCGACCTTTTCAGACGTTTTCTGGGTAAGGCGCTCGAAGGTAGCGCGCATCTTAAGTCCGACAATTACTTGTAGTAAACCAGTACCATTGTTAGAGCCAGGATAGTCTGGATGCTTCAGCAAGAGTTGAGCCAGCTCGCCGTACTGCTTGGTAGACAGATTGCTTAAATGGTTCTCAAGGTAAATCACCTCTTCAAGACGATCGAATTGACCATCAACTTCCAAGATGCTGACGGGATGTCCGTAGTAGGTGTCAGAACCGTAATACAGTTGAGTACCAGGATAGGAGCAGGTTAACTTCTTGCCGCAAGGAGTCCAGCTAATGGTCGAACCTTCATCAAATAGGTAGGCGGGTTCAAGACCTTCTATTCCTTCTCGTTGAATTAGGCGAACTCGAAGTACCTTACGGTCTTTGTCATCCTTGATCAGATTGGTAGGAAGAATTTGGATCACAACATCAGCGTGACCTTTCTGCGGATCGATGTAAGCTTCGAAGTCAGGACGACGGGCCTCGATCGCCTGCATGACATCGGTAAGGGTATGACCGCGTTCTGCCATATCGCGCTGAATTTTCCAGGCAACTTTGACTTCGTCACTGAGATCGAGATAGACGCTAAAGTCTAGTAAGGAGCGAACTCTTTCATCGTAGAGGGGATGTAAGCCTTCAATCACAACCACATGATTAGGCTCGACGGGTTCGGGAGGATCCAGCAAACCAGTCTCATGGTTGTAGATCGGCTTCATAATTGCCTCGCCACTTTTCAGTGCTTTGATTTGCTCGTACATTAAATCAAAGTTATTCGCACGGGGATCGAGTGCCGTAATACCTGTTTCTTTGCGTTGCTTGCGATCTAGGCTGTGGTAGTCGTCCAAGCAAATGACAGTCATAAACTCTTCGCCAAACAAGTCTTTTAACCTACGCAGGAAAGTTGACTTGCCGCATCCAGAGTCTCCTGCAACACCAATCAAAACAACGCGGTCTGGCTTAGTACTCATAGAACTGACTCGATCCCTTTTTTAATCTTTCTTATCTGTATTTAATACTACTTTATGGGGTGAAATCTAGCAAAATACTGAAGCCCAGTTTACTATTAGTCGCCTGCTAGATTTTCTTCTTGATTAAATGAGCTAGTAGTTCTGGGAAGTGCAGCAACGATCGCATCTAGTACCTTATTGACTGGAAAAATTTCTAATCCATAGTCTTGCATGACTTGAGTGTTGGGAACGATCGCGCGTTTAAATCCTAATTTGGCCGCTTCTTTGAGGCGCAAATCGAGCTGAGATACTGGACGTACTTGGCCGCCCAAACCGACTTCCCCAATTAAGACGGTGCGCGGATCGACAATGCGATCGCGAAAACTAGCGGCTACAGCGATCGCCACACCCAAATCTACCGCCGGCTCTGCGACATTAATGCCCCCAGCAGAGGCAACATAGGCATCTAGCTTGGATAGGGGAATACCAATACGTTTTTCCAGTACGGCCAGAATTTGCAAAAATCGATTGCTCTCGATTCCAGTTGTGGTGCGGCGGGGTGAACTATAGCTAGTGGGACTGACCAACGCCTGTAATTCTACGACTAGGGGGCGCGTACCTTCGCAGGCAACAATTGTAGCGGTGCCGGATGCGGGTTCATCGCGATTGCCCAGGAATAACTCCGAAGGGTTACTTACTTCTAGCAGACCGCCTTCTGCCATCTCAAAGATGCCAATTTCTTGGGTCGGTCCAAAGCGATTTTTGACTGAACGCAAAAGTCTATGGGTGGCAAAGCGATCGCCTTCAAAATACAAAACTGTATCTACCATGTGTTCTAGTACCTTGGGCCCCGCGATCGCTCCTTCTTTAGTTACATGCCCCACAATAAACAGGGTAATATTTTCGCGTTTGGCAATGCGCATTAGTATTGATGTGCATTCCCTTACCTGGGATACCGAGCCTGGCGCAGCATTGAGACTGGCAAAATAAAGCGCCTGAATACTATCAATTACCGCCACAGGTGGACGCAGAGAGTTTAATTCCTGCACAATTATTTCAAGATCGGTTTCTGGCATTAAATAAAGATTGCCAGAATTACTTTCATTTAAGCCTAGACGTTGCGATCGCAGTTTTACCTGTTGTGCCGACTCCTCCGCACAAACGTACAGAGTGGGGTACTGACGCATTAACCGTTGTGCTACACCTAACAGCAAAGTGCTTTTGCCAATACCAGGCTCGCCACCGATCAGAACAAGTGATCCTGGCACAATGCCACCACCGAGGACACGATCTAATTCTGCATAGCCAGAGGTGAGCCTAGTTTGATGCGTATTGTCAATCTGCGCTAGGGTAAGAGCCTGAATCGGAGCCGCAGGAATAGATGTTTTGCGCTGCGCCAGACGACTAGATAAAATGTTGGTGTTTCCAGTTGCGATCGCTTCGACAATCTGCTCTTGCACAGAGCCCCAACTACTGCAATCAGGGCATCGCCCATACATCTGCGGGAAGTCAGAGCCGCACTGGGTACATACATATCTTGCTTTTGACTTGGCCATGGAGAAATTTTAGTTGTCAGCTCATGACTATTGTGATTCAATTCTTGCAATAATGTAAGTTGGGCACTTAACATGTTCAAAGCACCATTATTCTCTTAACCCATGCATAATTACTTTCAGGCTAGCTATGATTCAATTTAGCGGTCAGCAAGCTAAGTAGTCGATGGTTAGTTATGTTTGGTAAATTGCCAGGAGCTTCCATATGGTTGGAACCACTTAAAGATTGCAGATATGAACGAACCTCTAAATGTTCCACAACAGGAAGATGCCAAGCCGCTGTTCAATGTTGGCGCACTGGCAACTGCCCTACGTCGTCAATGGTTACCTACCATTATTGTTTTTGCCTCGGTACTTGGAGCTTCTGCGTATTTGACTAATAGACAAAAGCCAGTTTATGAGGCAAGTGGTGTTCTAATTTTCAAAGTAGATAGAGCAGCACAACTGGCATCTGTAAATAGTGCATCAGGAACTGGTACTGAAGCTAATGCTCCCGCTGCACAACCAGTTAGTTTACAAAATGAAGAGCTAGTGCTTCGTTCTGCATCTGTCGCAGACGGGGCAATCAAAATGCTATCCTTGCCGATCAAACGTGAAGAAATTCTGGCTGGGGTGAAAGTAGAGATTGGCAAGGGAACAGATACTCTGACAATCTCATATAAAGGCCCTAATGCTAAAGAGACTGCAGAAATCGTCAATCAAATGATGAAAAGTTATACTGAAAACTCCTTAAAAGTCAGTAAAGAAGAGTCTGCCGAAGCCAGAAAATTTATTGTCTCCCAACTACCCAAGATTTTAGAAGATTTAAGGCAGTCTGAAATTGCGCTGCAAAGCTTCAAAGAAAAAAACAAAATAACTGCTTTAGCTCAAGAGTCTACATCAATGGTCGGTGCAGCAGAATCGTTGAAGCTGAAAATCCAGGATACAGAAGTGCAACTTGCAAGTCTTGAGGCATCTTCTCGGGACTTACGCAGGCGACTGGGACCTACGGCCGATCGAGCAGTGCTCCTCAGCAAACTTAGTGGGTCAGAGTCAGTGAAGCAGGCCTTGGGAGAACTCCAGAAAGTTGAAGGCCAACTAGCACTACTAAACACACAGTATCAGTCCGATCATCCCTCAATCAAAAGGCTGCAACGACAACAAGACAATTTGAAAGCTCTGCTACGCACTCGCATTGCTGATGTAGTTGGCAGCAGCGAATCTGTGCCGCTTAGCGACTTGCAAGTTGGGGGGCTAGAGCTTACTCTTGTTGGCGATCTCCTCAAAGCGGAGAATAGCCGTATTAGCCTCCAACAACAGTTAAAAACTCTAAATACTGCTCTGAATGATTCCAAGGAGAGTTTGAAACGTATTCCTAAACTAGAACAGGAGCAGCAATTTCTAGAGCGCAAAATCCTGATTAACCGTACTACCTTTGAAAGCTTGTTAAAAAGGCAGCAGGAATTGCAATTAATAGAAAATCAAAAGGTAAATCGCTCACGCGTGCTTTCCGAAGCTATTGTGCCCACCCAACCAATTTCTCCGCGCCTGCAAAACAACCTAGTTCTAGGAGGGGTATTAGGAGGGATTTTGGCGATCTCCACTGCGATCGCACTTCAGAGCATGGATACTCTTTTAAGGAATACCGACCAGGCAAAGCGGGTGTTTGGCTATAACTTGCTAGGTACCCTACCTAATTTTGGTAAGAAATGGTCAGGTAAACCCGCCGTATTCGTGCGTGCTAATCCTAGTTCGCCAATTAGCGAGTCATATCGCATGTTGCAAACCAACCTGCGCTTTCTTAGCCCCACTAGCCCAGTGAAGATAATAGTAATTACTAGCTCTATCCCGGATGAAGGAAAATCAACAGTTGCTGCAAATTTTTCTGCTGCCTCAGCTCAGTTAGGGAAACGCACATTACTTATAGATGTCGATATGCGGCGACCA
>JANMRU010000150.1:0-2922 GCA_031388585.1 Pseudanabaena sp. SOY_30_concoct_251
AAAGAGCCTGCCGCATATATTGTGATTACGCTCCTAATTGGGACGGAACACGATAAGCCCCTATTTGGTCAAATCAGATCGGAGGCAGAACTTCAAACTGCACTTAAGGCGATCGCCGAAATTTCCCCCAGTCATTTATTAGTATTTGAGTTGTTGTGGAGTCCACAGGCAGAAACCGATAGCCTCACCTATGATGAGCTGCTAACCGAATATTCAGATATGGTGCAAATCTAGAAACCAATTCTTATAAGTTATGGCATTGATTAACGGCACATCAAGTAGCGATACCATTGATGGTAGCCAAGAGCGCGATCTGATTGCGGCCCTACCTGGTAACGATCGTATTAATGGATTTGCTGATAGCGACTCCATTGATGGCAATCAGGGTGCTGACACGATCGCTGGTGGCCAGGGCGACGATACGATTTATGGTGGGCGCGGCCATGACTTGTTGCATGGTGGCCAAGGTAACGATCTCCTGTTTGGGGGTGTTGGCAATGATACGCTTTGGGGCGATCGCGGTGCGAATACCCTCTCTGGTGGCGAAGATAGCGATCTATTCGTATTGGGACGCAATGGTGCGGATACAATCACAGACTTTGGTAGCGGTGATGAGATCGGACTGGCGGATGGATTAACAGCTCAAGATATAAGCATTGTTGCGACCTCGAACAATGGTACTACGAACACAATTATTCAAGATCGCCTCACGGGGCAGATCCTGGCGACTCTTAGTGGGGTTAGTTCAACCGCGATCGACACAAGCACGTTTAGATTGATTTCTAACTCTGCTTCGGCCGTAACACCTGGAACTCAGTCAGAGCGAAACTTTGATATTCGTTTTGATTACCGCTACGACACTAATGGCTTTTTTCGCGATCCACAGCGGCGGGCAGTATTAGAGGCAGCCGCTAATACTTGGGAAGGCATTATCAAGGATGAATTTCCCGACATTCCAGTTGGCACAAGGACCCCCTTTGTAAATAATCCCCAAACTGATGTCGCTGACTTGTTCGAGACAGATACGCCCATAGACGATTTACTTATTTTCGTTGGCGCCAGAGAATTCATCGGTAATACTCTAGCCGAGGGAGGTTCGTCAGGATTCTTTAGTAATGAATCAAGATATACTGGCAGCAACTTCGAGCCTTGGATCGGCTCAGTCGCATTCGATAGTGGCACCAACTGGTTTTACGATCGCACCTTGGATACTGCCGATGACATCCCCAACGAAGCGCTTGACTTCTATTCTGTCGCTTTACACGAACTTGCCCATGTGCTTGGGTTTGGTGTGTCTGATGCTTTTGACAAACTGGTTTCTGACTCTAGCTTTAACGGCGATCGCGCTAAAGCCGTAAATGGCGGTAACCCCATACCTTTGGATGTACCAGGCTTAGGACATTTTAGAGACGATTACAGGATTGATGGAGTTGGGCCGCTCATGTTATCAGCATCTGAGGGGGGAGTTCGCAATTTTGTCACCTCCGCTGATATCGCTGTGCTGGCAGATATTGGTTATATCGTATAAAAAATCGCAGCAGGGCTAACACATAAGTCAGCCCTGCTGCGATTGATAATCTCTTTAATTTGTTGATTTAATCTGGGCGCTCTTCTACAACGCGATCGATTAGACCGTATTCCTTTGATTCTTCCGCAGACATAAAGTAGTCGCGATCCATGTCGCGCTCGATCTTTTCAATCTGCTGGCCAGTGCGATTAGCATACTCTTGATTGAGCATGTGCTTCACTCGTTGGATTTCCTTCGCTTCGATCGCAATATCCGTAGCCTGGCCTCTAGCACCACCCATAGGTTGGTGAATCATAATGCGTGAATGTGGCAAGGCAACACGCTTGCCTTTGGTGCCAGCCATAAGCAGGAACGAACCCATAGATGCAGCTAGACCGACGCAGATTGTTGCGACATCAGACTTGATGTGTTGCATCGTGTCGAAGATCGCCATACCTGCTGTAACTGAGCCACCAGGCGAATTGATATAAAGACGAATATCTTTGCCAGGATCTTCTGAGTCGAGATAAAGCATGACGGCCACGATTTGATTGGCAATTTCGTCATCGACTTCTCTACCCAAAAAGATAATACGTTCGCGGTAAAGGCGATCGTAGATGCTGATCCAGTCTGTAAACTGCGATCCTGGCATCCGATAGGGAACTCTAGGTACTCCAATTGGCATAGTTTTCTCTATTAATTATTCA
This sequence comes from Pseudanabaena sp. SOY_30_concoct_251, assembly GCA_031388585.1. Lineage (GTDB taxonomy): Bacteria > Cyanobacteriota > Cyanobacteriia > Pseudanabaenales > Pseudanabaenaceae > PCC-6802. Next base: position 2,215 of record JANMRU010000150.1, read on the forward strand.
ATAATGGGTAGTTTTTGGTTTTCACTTAGCTAACAGCCAATTGCCGAGCTCGCATCTTAAACAACAGCTGGAATAGCTTTGGGCAGGTCTTTGCGGCTTTCTAGAACTCTATCAATCAGCCCATACTCTTGGGCATCTGCAGGAGTCATGTAGAAAAGACGATCCATATCTTTCGCTAACTTATCGATCGATTGCCCTGTATTGCGCGAGAGAATTTGCCGCATGGTGTCGCGGTTATCGACCACTTCTTTCGCCTGAATCTGAATATCCGTAGCTTGACCGCGAGCATAGCTCTTGGGCTGTCTCAGGACGATCGTGGCATTGGGTAGGCTGGCGCGCAAACCTTTGGTACCAGATGAGAGCAAAACAGCGGCGGCACCCACGGCGTTACCAATACAAATCGTGTGAATTGGGGGTTTGATATAGCCTAAGGTATCGCAGATTGCGAATGCTTCGGTTTCATAGCCAACAGGTTCACCATCTTCCCGCGTCGTACCTGTGGAGTTGATGTAGATATATATAGGCTTTTCAGGATCGTCGTACTGGAGATACAGTAACTCAGCGACAACCAGTTCCGTAACTGATGCGACTAAAGGCATACCAATGTAAACGATGCGCTCCTTGAGCAATAAAGATTGCAAGTCAGGTGGGTATGTGCGATAGCCCCCTTCGGCGGAGTAGCCTGCTTGTACAGCCTGAAGTTCAGAT
>JANMRU010000013.1:0-2710 GCA_031388585.1 Pseudanabaena sp. SOY_30_concoct_251
ACACCACCCCCACCCCCAAACCCGCCAGCACCCCCATTGCCGCCAGCCCCGCCTGGTGTTGGGGCGTCATCAGGAAATGGCCGGGGGAAGACTACATCGCCGCCATTGCCCCCTTGACCACCTTTGCCGCCGGCGGCACCAAACCCGCCATTACCGCCAGTGCCCCCCCGGCCGCCGCCGCCTACGTTGAAACCGATACCGCCTTCGCCCGCAAAATAACCGCCTCCCCCGTCCATAGCAAAGCCGCCGTTGCCGCCGTTGCCACCGTTGCCACCAGCTCTGCCTCTGTCACCATCGAAACCCCTCCCGCCACTACCACCAAACCCGCCATAGCCACCTGGTCCACCATCAGTACCGTTGGGGGCAGTAATCGTCCCATCCGTCCCCCTAGCCCCATTATTGGCAGAGTTAGCAAGGTATCTCAACCCAATGCCATAAAAATCTGAAGTTGCACTTGAGCTGCCGCCAAGGGCCTGGTTATTGGCAAACGTGGCGTTGCTAATCGTGACATTGCCGCCATAGATAAACAGCGCTCCTCCCATGCCGGCACTTCTAGAGCCCCCTTGGGCGCGACCATTGCTGAAATTCAGGTTGTTCAGATTAATCGTGCCGCTCTTAACGAAGAGGATGCGGCGTTCGTTGTTGCCGCTAATGGTGAAGTTGCCGCCATTTACCGTTAAACCCACATCTTCTGTAATGGTCGGCAGGTCGGCACTGAGGGTAATGTTGCCGGTGATGTTAATCGTATCTGCTTGACCGTTGGTTTTAGAGGTGGTAATGGCATCGCGCAGCTCTTCAAAGGTGTCAACATTATTGAATGTAGCCATGGGTGTTCCCTCGATCGCTTGAGTTAGTAACTTTAGTTTGGACTAAATCAAAAACAACACTCCTGGTAGCGTCTTTTTCGATTTAATCGATCTCAATCGATCTCAAAAACACTACCTACGACATTAGTCCAAATTTAAATAATAAATCAAACCAGCACAAAGAAAGAATCTGCTTTAACTGCAAATGACCTTAAAGAGGTGACGAACCCAGTAAAATCGTTCCAGACTGCGTGAAGCGCTGGGATAGTGGATTGGGAGCCGTAGACTTTGGAGATTGACCGATCTCTCGCCCCAGTAGACGCCGGGCAAGCGGGATCAGGCGGGTATTGGCTCGAAACTCATGCACCATCAAGCCATAGTCGTGCAAATCCACAAAACTTTGGCTGAACGGATCGAAAAAATGCTCTCTACGGACTCCTTCCAGCCGAAACCCCAAGCTGGTGAGCCCGCTCTGAGCATTGGTATTGTACGGATAGGTGACGGCATAGAGCTTGTGGAGTCGATAGCGGTTGAAGGCTAGATCGAGCATCAGCAAACTAGCTTCCAGACCATGCCCCACCGATCGATGTTCGGCGTCAAATAGCCCGATCGAATATTCGGCCCGGCGGTGAAAAGCGTTGTACTCCGCCAAGTTGCAAATACCGATCGGTCCCCACTGGCGATGCACGATCGTCAACTCTAAGTAGTGCTCCTGTCCGGAAGGAATGTGCTGCCGCTGCACCAAGTGGCGCTGCACCTGGCTGGCATTGGCAGGCAGATAGTTCAGGTTGTAGAGCCGCATAAAATCCGGACGGCTGAAGGCTTTGTCAAACAGCAGCTGAGCGTCGTTGGGAATTGTGCGCCGGAGGGAGAGCGATCGCCCTTGATTCAGCACCTGAGCGCTAGCAGTCATGACTCGTGGCCCTCTAACAGACCGGGATAGAAGATCTGGTAAAACCAGGAGAACTGCCGCTGCAACTCGGCTTGAATACGGGCTGGAATCAGGTGCTGTTCGGGCTCGCGTAGAGTGGAATAGGTCTGGTGGGGATATTTGAAGCGGTAATAGCTATCGCTCTCATGGGGACGCACTGTCAAGTTTTGAAAGTCCAATTCGATCGAGGGCAGCCCTAGCCACTGGAGGAAAGTCTGCAACACCCGCTGCGGTTCGCTGAGCAGATCTTCAAAAATGATGTAGAACAGATGTTGCTGGAGCTGACTGTCGATGTCCTGCAGTGATTCAATGGCTCGCAGCGGCACCCCCACGACGCCGCTGCTGCCGAACAGGCTGTCGGCTCGCCCGTAGCGGGAGAGATTGGCTAAATGATCGGGAAAATCGAGCAACAAGGTTCTCTGGTGCTGTGCTTCGATCGAGCCATAGATCTGTCCTAATTCCCGGATGCAGATCGCCATTTTGAAGTTGGGATCCAGGTGGTTGACCATTTCTAGATGCTGCAACCAGCCGCGATTCTTATCGACGACCCAGCGCTGCTCGGTTTCGGCGAACCAACCGTTGATGAAGCCTCGAAAGGCTTTGCACAATCGCTGGTAGGTGAGATCGAAGTCCGGGTCCATTTGGGCTAGCAAAAAGTCATTATCGCTGAGGGAATAGCGCAGTCCTGTCAAGGTTTGACACAGCGGCGAACTGTAACCGGGGCAATAGATGTCAGGATGATGGGTCAGCAATTGGCACAGCAAGGTAGAACCTGAGCGTGGCAATCCAGTGATATAGATAATCTGTTTGTCTAGCATTGAGCCTCCGGAACAAATCGGGACAGAAAGTTCTAAAGTAAGAAGAATTAGCGATCGCCCCTCTATTCGTCTTAGCGATCGCGATTATACCGATACAAAAGAGGCAGAAGTTGGGAATACTCCCTGCACCACTGCGACGAGATCGGTATTGAGAT
>JANMRU010000185.1:0-4062 GCA_031388585.1 Pseudanabaena sp. SOY_30_concoct_251
CTATGAGTTCAGTGCCGCCATAAGCGGGGGGAGGAACTTGTACCCATAGGGGAGCAACTTGGGCAATTCTCATTATTAAATCTCCTGGCTATAACTTTTGGTGCAGGCGATGATGGCGGCTGTACCTCAAAGGTTGTTATCGTCGATATTAGGAAGACTTTAACTGAGAGATGTTTGAAATGATGTATTGTAAATTGCTAAATTGTATGAATTGTATAAGAATGTATTAAAACTTATTGAGAGGTAAGTCCGATTAATATTTACGATGGGAGCTAACTATCTTAAAAGTCTCATTATAGTCTCTATCGGCAAAATATACAAGCGCTTGTGCTCGCAATTTTTCTGGTTCAGAAGTCTAAAAATTTTATTTTTTGAGGTTTTCTTATGTTAAGTGTTGGAATAGAATCAGCTTTTTGATTAGAAACCTTAATTGTGATCGCAGATTATCAGCGTTACTCAAATTCTCAGAGACAATAATCTCCCGCTTAACTTTCAGTACGTTATATTTTGTCTCGTAATTAATCAAGTCAATCAAGTTATTCGTTAACTGAAACATCCCGATGTCACTCTAGCAATGGAGAACTAATACAGGGCTAATGATTATCTCCATTTCAAAATCATTAATGCCTATATCTAGAGGGAAAACTATAACATGTCGGTAACACTAGAAGATAATAAACGTACGGCGATCGCTGGCAAATTAGCTGAAATGAAAGCTTTTCAGAATCTACTTATTGCTAACGATCAAACTTTAGTCGAAGCCTGTCCCGATCGGGAGTTTACCAATCGGTTTGAGGATTTTCTCCGCGATGATCGCAAGAACTTGGGTATTATCGACACTGTAATCGTGCAGTATGGAATTAAAGCTGAACCAAACTCCAAGGTTCAAAAAGAAATCGAAGAAGTGGAGAAGATGATGCACAATTCAGAACTCACTTTACTTGAGAAGGTAGCAAAGCAAGAGATGCTCAAGCATACCCAAGTAATATCAGGACTTCTAGTACACAAAGCTGGTCAAGTAGTTGGTGCGGATATTGCCGTGGCGATCGCTCCTCTTAATGCGGTTAACTTTGAAAATCGCGGACATGAAGAGCAGCTTAAAGGGATTATGGAATCCTTAAGTACTCTGGAGCTAACTGGCAAACCTTCTGACAGTGGACCGTGGGCAATGGTACAAGATACCATCGCTGCTCTGAGTGGTATTGCTGGTAGTATCATGAGCCGTAGCGATCATGAGATGAGTATCTGTGAACTGATTCGCCTGGATCATGCTAAGGTGAATGCCCTATTTGCTCAGATGCGGGCTACCGACGATCCTCAGAAGCTCCAAGAGTATTTTGGTCAAATTTACCAGGACTTGGCTGCTCACTCCGAAGCTGAGGAGCAAGTTCTCTATCCAGCGGTGCGCGCTTACTACAACGATACTCAGAAGCTGTATGACGAACAAGCAGAAATGAAACAAATGCTCGATCAAGTCAAAGCCATGAGTTGTGAGAATACAGTGGAATTTAAAGCTGCGGTAGAACGTTTAGAGTCTGCTGTAAGTGCTCATGTGCAAGCAGAAGAAAATGGTATGTTCCCGCGTATCAAAGATAGTTTGGGAGACGAACAACAGAAAACCCTGGCAACGGAGTTCAAGACTGCCAAGAGCCAGATTCAGGATCGGCGGTTAGCATCTGCTTCTCACTAGATTTTTGGATTTTCTAAGGGCTTGCGCTACGTGAACAGAAGTTAAGAGCAAGTCCTATTTTCCTATTTCACTTGTATATAGCGATCCTATCTGGATTATGAAAAAAGATTCCGAAGGAATCTTTTTTCATAAAGCCATTTCATTTTACAAATGATTTAGGATTGCTATATTTACTACTTTTAGCCTTAAGGGCAGACCTATGTGTGTGCCCTGTCTGCCCTGTCTGCACTGATATGGAAGACGTGAAAAGATCCTATAGGTGCTGTACAATGTATATATGTTTGATTTGATTACAAATGTTTACGTTAAAGTTCGGAATTTTTTAGCTAGCGTTTGTATAACTAAAATATGCCTGACATTAATGGATGGTTCGCACTATGGCAAAGCGATCGCTAAGAGCGTCACCAGCGGGAGTCAAAAAGGCTAAGCAACAGTTTGCCTTCAAAGGCTGGACGCAAGAGTATCTAGCGAATGAAGTGGGTGTCAAAACGCGGCAGCCGATTTGGCGTTTTTTCGCGGGGCAGGCGATCGAACGATATACATTCTTTGAGATTTGTACAGTTTTAGATTTGGATTGGCAAGAGATTGCTCTCGATCCACCAGCGGAAAGTGTTGATTATACTGCCAACAGGTCTGAGTTAGACTTACTCACCGCATCAGCTGGATTAGACGATCTGGTGCGGATGGTGCGATCGCAACGGCAGGAAAAAATTAATCATCAATGTGGCATTCTGCAACTATTAGATATTGGTCGTCCTGTGACCATCGATCAAATCTATATTGATGTAAATATCTTAGAGCAAATTCCCAGTCAGCAATGGTTAGAACTATCCGAACTCGAAACTCTTGAGCCAGAAGACATCGATCGCTTTGGCTTAGGCAAAATCGCAGAAAGACAAATTTCCGGTATGGAAGTAGTCGAGAAGTATAGCAAACTGCGGGTATTGGGCAAGCCTGGTTCTGGTAAGTCTACATTTCTCAAGCATCTGGCGATTCAATGTAATCATGGGAAATTTGCGGCAAGTCAAGTGCCAATCTTTATTCCATTGCGGGATTTTGCGGAAAGTTGTAAAGATAACTCTCAGGTTAGTTTATTAGAATTTATCCATCAAGAATTTCTTGCATCAGACATTTCCGATCTAGCAATTATTAAGAAACTCCTGCTAGAGGGGAGAGTATTGCTCTTAATCGATGGCATGGATGAAGTTTCTCATCAAGAAGAACACCCTGTTTTAAACGAAATTCGTCGGTTTTGCGAGAAATATTATAAGAATCAGTTTGTGGCATCCTGCCGTACGGCTTCTCAAAAACTAGCCCTGAAAGGCTTCACCGATGTGGAAATTGCGCCGTTTACCGAAGCCCAGATCGCCGCTTTTGCGCGCAAATGGTTTGTCGAATTTAGCAAAACTAATGCCACGGATGGACTGGAAAATTCGCTTCAGTTTATGGAAAAGTTGCAATTAGCAGAAAATTGGCGATTTCGGCGACTAATTACCACCCCATTATTTTTACATCTTGCCTGTTCTATATTTCATCGCCAGGCCCAGTTTCCGATTAAGCAAGCGGAATTCTACAAGCAAGGTATGGATTTGCTCCTGGGGAAATGGGATGAAGCGAAGGGAATTGAACGGGATCGAGTATATCGGGGATTTTTATTACCGCAAAAGCTCAAGTTATTGAGTCAGATTGCCTCAGCTACCTTTGAACAAGGGAAATCCTTCTTTGCGCAAGACGTAATTGAGCAATATATCGGTGACTATATGCAAAATCTCCCCGATGCCAGCAACGATCCTGAAGAAATCCACCAAGCAAGTGAAGCGGTGCTGCGCGCGATCGAGTCGCAACATGGGATTTTAGCCGAGCGCGCGAGGGGCATCTTCTCATTCTCCTATTTGGCACTGCAAGAGTATTTCACGGCTCGAAAAATTGTTGCTAGTCACAATCTTGAAGCATTAGGACAGTCTCTGCATGGACTTGTGGATCATATTACCGATCCCCATTGGCGTGAAATCTTTTTGCTAACTACAAGTATGCTCCGCAGTGCCGATGGTTTGGTGCAATTAATGAAACATCAAATTGATGCCCTAGTCGCCCAAGACCCTTATTTACAAGAGTTTTTGACTTGGGCAAGCCAAAAATCACAACAAAATTTAACTGAAACTAAACCAGCTACAGATCGGGCATTTTATCTAGCTCTAACCCGTACACCTCATCTAGTCCCTCATTTTGCCCTAGTAGCCTGTCATTCTTGAAATGATGGGTAGAGATGCTTTAATTTAATCCTCGCATCTTGTGTAGTAAATCGCCACTGAATAGTGTTACGAGATCGATTGCGACGATCCTCCCAAGCAGCAATCTCTGATTTTAAAGTC
>JANMRU010000218.1:0-11535 GCA_031388585.1 Pseudanabaena sp. SOY_30_concoct_251
CCTCCCTTGGACGTGACGTCAGGAAGGTTGGGCCATCAAACATGTAGACGTTAGACAGCATGGTGGAGCGAAGTGCGTCATCCGCCTCGATGGGCGAACCGAGATGGTGAAAGTCACCCACGCCACTCTTACCCTTCTTGGTTGGCTTATTCTTTGATTCGACGCATGGAATCACACCATAAGTATTGATGTACTCCCTCGTGGTAATTGGGCCTAATCCCGTTTGAGTGGCAGTGTAATTATTGTACGGGTCTAGATCGGGGCGGCCTTCAAACCGCTCCTCCTTAATTAGCTCGGCCTTAATCCGAAGACGTACCCATCGAGTGCGCCCAGTACCCTGCATCGTATAGATTGGGACGGAATAATCCTCATAGGAGTAGCGGATAATGACTTCATTAATCTTGCCTGACGCATCCGAGTACACCTTATATTCACTGGGGATACCTTCTACCGTTTCATTCTCTTGCCCTGAGTGGAACCACAGTATTTGGTACCCCTCCTGAGTAGGATGTAAATACCATAGGATTCCTCCCGTGACATTAAAGAGGTTAGTAATACCCTCATAGTACAGATCCATCTGATTGTTCTTCAGGAGTGCAGCTAAAAACAGACTGCGTTCTTCAGCGGGCGTATCCTGTTTGGGTTTCCATAGTAAGCCTTGTCTCAGCATGAAGAGGGCCATCTGCTGGAGATGGTTCATTGGGATTAGCGTCTCGCTCTGGGCGGGCTTACCATCAACAAATGTCTTCAGAATCGTGGAGGTGCTGGACGGCATAATACTTGCAAATACATTTGCTTTCATCTTACCATCCCCGCAAATACAGCTACTCCCCCAGAGACATCTTCAAAGTTTCAGTTTCAGTCTCAGTTTCAGTTTCAGTAAAGTTTCAGTCTCAGTTTCAGTTTCAGTAAAGTTTCACTAAAATTTCGGTAGAAGCGCTACCGCGCCACATATGAAAGGAATGGGAAAGCATCAATAAAGAATAAATAATATGTCATTGATATTACATAAAGGCGCAATCAGTGCTACTAGAGACGAAGTACGCGCAGTACCCACACCATCCAGCACCAATACATGGCAAGCCGTCCCGCATATTGACGCGATTGAGTGTGTCTCCGAACACGCGTCTTTTGCGGGGCTAGAACTCCACTCAGAACATTATGGGATGGCCCCAAGAGGTAATCGTTTCTTTGGCGTAATGGTGTTCAAATCTAAGTATGATGATGGATTCCGCCCCTCAATCGGTATACGGAATAGCCACGACAAGTCGATCGCGCTTGGATTGACCGTCGGCTCACAGGTAATGGTATGCGATAACCTACTCTTTGGTGGAGACTATACTGCCACAAGGAGACATTTTAGCCACCTAGTAATAGAGGATACCGTCACCGAGTTCTTTGAGGTGTGTAACGACAAGTACGGGGCACTATTATCAAAACTCTACGAAACACAGCATATGCCACTGGCTCTTCAGGACGCGAAATCCCTTCTCTTCGATATGGCTAGGGATAAGATTGTGCGTATGCATGATGCCAATCTTATTTATCAGGAGTACGAAAAGCCACTACACAAAGAGTTTGCCGAATATACTCGATACAATTTCGCGATGGCTATCACAGAAGTGGCAAAGGGATTCGCACTGGCGAAGTATCAGCGACTACACGCTTACTTACCTACATTAATTGGATATTAACTTATGACTCTACTCACAAACAGATGGGGTAGCACTACAGTCCAGACGTACTCTTGCAATGACTGGACTGTATTCTCTTCTACTGGCAACTTCTCTTATAGTACAGACTACTGGATGGTACGACATAAAGACTGGGAGCTAACCATTGACTTTTTCCCTCCATCAAATTGGGGTTGGTACTTCGGGTTTGCCAATCTTTCTGACTTCAAGCTCTTGGATATGCCGTCATTCGCTCTTCGAGTAAGGAGGGTATAAGCTACAGTCTCGGTTACAGTCTCAGGTAATTCACTCCGAAGTACCGATCGATAGCCTCTTAGCTAAACAGTGAACGCCAAGCGTAAAAGCATCAACGCAATCAACGTAGGTAGTAGTACCAAAATACATTAACTCTTTGATTGCGACATGTCCCTTATTGAACTTCCAAGGATTGAAGCGGATTTTACCCGTTTGCATCATACCAGTGCAACCAATTAGGCGTTCCCTCTTATCACCAGGAAGCTTCTTCGATTGGCCAATTCCAATCAGCTTAGGTCTAATGTTATAGATATTACGCTCGTTCCAGACTAAATCCTTAAAGTCAGACTTTAAGGATTGTTGCTGCCCAGCATCTTCAATGATTAGATCGACTGTAATATCTCCACCAATATAATTAGCAAATTCAATGCCAGATGCACTAGTAATGACTGGCTCCTCTTCATTGAGATCGATGATACCCCAGTCGTAAGCGAGTGAGAGGACAGCCTTAGTCTTATCCAAGTTGCCCGATGTTCGTTTGCGCCAGCAGTCTAACACATCAATAGTATTGCTACCTCTACGCTTGCCCATTAGCATGAAGACTGTGTAGCAAGCAGTCTCTTTCATGGATGAGGACAGGTCGGACGAAATAATGAGGCGCTCATATTCGCTGATATCTTCGAGGGGCGCCTCATAAAATATCATCTCCTCTCCGATGGCTATACCCGCTACAGCTACTATGCGGTTGCGGTACTGGAAAGCAAAGGCGATCGGATCGGGTGCTTCTTGTTCCTCCAGCCATTCTAATGCCATGTAATCTGGCCAGTACGAATTCTTTGAAACATCACCATCCCAAGGATTGTACCCATCGTCTACGTAGGCATCCTGAATGATTTGCGTCCACCCCTTTGCCGCAGTGAAGTCAGTATTATAGATGTCCTCCGAGAGCATCATCGTGCCTAATACCAACTTACGTCCACCAGGAATTAACACAGGGGATACAATATTGTGCCAATTTGATACCATCTCAGTTCGGATGGTAGGATTCTTGATATCACCAGGTGACTTAATTAAGTCATCGCCGAAAATAATATGAGCACGCTTAGACGCAACTGCACCAATCAGACCAGCACACGCGACCGTATAGGGCGCACCAAACTGAGGTAAACCAGCATGAGCTTTGTCGATCTCCCAGACGCTATCGGACTGCCTTTTCCCGAGACGTATCCTGGGGAATACCCTACGGTAACCATCACTTCCGATAATACGTTTTATTTCAACGGACTTCTGTGTAGAGATTTCCTCCTTGTAAGACAGTACAAGTACCTTGAGGGCCAACCCCAGGCACGTTTGGATACCAATTTGCCAACTGATCCACTCGGTAAAGAATTGGCTCTTAGCTGAGCCGCGAGGGCTTAGCAGTACTGTAGGTGGCCCCGCTATACCACCCAGGCAGTCACTATCCTCGCCAGTAATGAGGTACTTCATCCATTCAAGGTGATGTCTTGGGGTGGCATACTTGAGGGCGGCGGCTTCTATCTCGGGGAACTCTGAGATATCTGCCACCTCCTTACCCAGCACCTGCTGAGGGAAGCAGACCTGCATCCGAAAAGCGATGAAGCCCTCAACCGTATTCTCCCTAGCCTTGACTACAAGAGGATATCCAACTTGAGTAGAAGGCGCATTCTTCTGCTGAAGCGCTTCATCATACAGTGAGTTATAGGCTTTTAATTTTGCACTCATGTTCAGTCTTAGCTACAGTCTCGGTCTCATGCCACTGCCAAAGATCGGATTTCATCGACTAATTGCTCTAATGCACCAGCGCAAGTCGTGCGTACCCACTCCTCTTCTGCTGTATTGCGTATGGTAGGAGCATTCATAATTAGCTGTACTACACGATGAGCACCAGCCCTCATAAGCATTTGGGCATCATTAGCATTCCGCATCTTAGCGAGGCTATCCAATGAGGCCCTGTACTGAGTATTGAGTGCGGGAAGTCCCTTCAGTAGATCGCCTAGATGCGATTCGAGTTGCCCTTGATCGGCAGCGCTAATGATGATGTCATTGACGATATCCAGGATCTGCGAGAGTTTACCTACCTGCTTCTCACTTAGGGGGAGGGTGTCGATACCAGCAAATTCAACTGCTTCCACCTCAATCAGGGTAGCTTCCCGTCCCTTAGGTAGAAACTCATTCATCCAATTATAAACGGTCGCTATAGCGATAGGATTGCCGCTATTGCCAGTACAACCCCGTGAGTCCAGGAAGGACTTAATCATTTCTGCGTTACGGCATCTAGCCGCATACGACTTGAATTCTAGCTTGGTATCATCATCCTGCTCCATTAGCCATTTTTGGATGATGTTCTTTGGCTTTAATGAAGTCAACTTTGGTGGCGCCATGATTTACTCTCTTGGTACTGAAGTCAGTATCGCATGTTTTCTACGTCAGTCCAGCTAGGGTTGTCCACGAGCCTCTTTACCCCAGGATGGGTCTTCCACCATGTGCCGAGGGGAATATCAGAGATTAGCGCACTCTCGCGTATCGGATCGTATTTCATTTTACCTTCACGCGCCATTCTAGAGAACATATCCTGGTTCTTCACTGAACCCGCTATGGTAACAGGATAAGGGTTAGTACCCACTGCATAGGCTAGCATCTTACCAGCCAGTGTCTGTCCTAATCCTTCCTGCCTAGTAATGTCACCCATCTTTACGTCTGCATTTGTGGCGACCGAATCTACCCTCAGTCCAACGGGGCCATACTCACTAGTCTTATTCATAGAGATGTGCGCACCACTCGGGTCTTGGTATGAGTACGCATTACCAGTGGTGGGATCTGCCATCCACTTATTGACGCCCATGACATACTCTTCGGGGAGTACCTTCGCAAATCTCTCGGCTATCTTGGCGGTAAATTTAGGCATTCATTAGAACTCCCTATGCAACACTAGGACGCTGCTCATTACTGAGGCGATTATTGACAGCCATGATCGTAGCAGCCCTAGCATCAAACTCTTCACGAGGGGCGCCCACTGCGGCGGGTTTAATACCAGCTTTGCGTGTCTCATCAATCGCATTCATATACTGACTGGCATTACCACGTAGCGCATCCTGTTCCTGCGCTACGTACTTAGGGGAAGGCCCACGCACCCCATCATCCGTACTAAACAAAAGATTACGGGATTGCTGTTGAACTGAACCTCTGCCAGGTTCAGTTATTTCATAGGGTACATACACGGAATTCCCTACGCCACGTTCCACCCGCTTAACCCCACCAGGGATACCCTCACCAGCCTGAGGAAAGCCATTTTTCATGTTACTAATTGCCATTGTTTCTCCCTATCTATCACAGTTTTTGTTCGCTTGATTCTTCACCTTCTTCCTTTCATAGTAATACTCATGGCTCTAGCCAAATCTTGATCCTTGGTACGAGTCTGGAGTGATTGCTGTTGCCTCATGGTGCCTCTCTCCAGATCGGAGGATAGGACATCACGTTGCATAGCAAGAGCCGCGGCATCTCGACGAGCGCTAGTATCGCGGCCCATCTGATCGTCGCCCTCCATCTTGCGGTAACCGTACCCTTCTCTGTTAGTCTCACGCAGGGTAGGCATATCAAGCTCCCTGTTGATACGCTTTTGGTACTCAAACATCTTGTCAAAGTCGAGTAGGCCAGGAGTGCTGGTCGATTGACTTGAAGCAGCAGTAGTTTGCCTAGCATTCGAGCTGGTGTCAATCGAAGACGAAGGAGGAGAAGGCGTATCGGCAGTTAAGCGCGTAGCGGTATTAGAGCCAGATGATGGCCCGCTAAGACCAGTGGAACCCACAGAAGGAGATCTCACAACTGGAGGTGTGGATGAGGGCGAAGCAGGGGATGGGGATGGAGTGCCCCTTCGTACGTATGTTATACTCCCCCCACTATTTGACGTACCAGCAGTATTAGAGTCCGAACCGGAAACACTCCCACCACTAGGCGCATCCACGTACCGCCCCTTATAAAGAATAGATCCCATAATTTATCTCCAATAATTGTTAGGTGCCGCTGCACCACGACCCATTGTACTGCTGCCACCAAGTAGGGATAGGGTAGCTTGAAAACCCGCTAAAGAGCCAGCCAATGAGCGGTCTTTGTCTTTCTCTCCAGATTCCCACCTACGCTCAGTTTGCTTGTCTTCCATGCCTACATTAAACTGGCGGCCAGTCTCCACCAATTGACGATTACCGAGGTCAAAAGTCTTATCCATCCCGTACCGACTCGTATCGGACGCAAGCTGTTGCCCCTTAAAGTTCATGTCGGCATTATACTTGGCTCCAGACAGATTGCTGTCAGCTACGTACCTACTGGTATCAGCTCCGATCCCAGCAACCTTAACCTCAGCACCAGTAGTGGCATCAACTCTATATTTGTCAGCATTAATTGCTTGTGCGTTTTCCTTCATTCGCATATCGCTAGACAGGGAGGCATCTTCGCGATTAGCCAATCTATCCGCTTTCTTGCCATAAGTAGCCTGGTAATCAGCCCTACCTTGCGCTTGACGGTCTAATTCTGCTTGTTGCCCTGCTTGGTAGGCTGCCGTATTATTGGCGTAATCCCTATCCCGTTGTATTGCAGCTGCTGTGGACGACATATTACCTCCTCCTGTATGGTTTCCGAAACTGAAGCTTTACTGTAGATGGCATACTACCTTCTCCCGCTATATAGTTCCTTAGCTGCCGATACGCTTTGGCTGTATGCACTCGATCGCGCTAATTCGGCCTGTACTGCCTCCATCTCATTATATCTGGAAGCATACTCACGACCAGCGTTACCACCACCGGAAGACCCTCCACTCCTATTTCCGCCATTACTTGAGGGCGCACCGCCACCGCCACCGCCACCGCCACCGCCCATACGATCGCCTAGCCTTTGTTGCCTTGAAATGGCAAGCTTCTCCTCGGTTACAGCATTCTCGGCGGCTCTAGCATTATTGGACTCATTCACGCTCTTATTGAATTCACGACCCCTCCACATTTCAGCTTGACCTGGATCCATTCCAGTCTTCGATTTAAAGGTAGCATCGGCATCAATACCTGCCCGTTTGGAGTAATTACCGAGAGCTTCGTCTGCAATCTTAGAACGAGCGTAAGCATTGTCTGGATTGGTCAATTGCTGCAAGTTATTGCGATTAGAGATATTACCCTGCTCTAGTCCTTCCGCAAAGATGGCACCACTTTCGGTACGCTTCATGGCGGCGAGGGAGCTATCTTGTCGTGACTCCCCACTATACTTAGCATTTAATTGCTGTATTGGGGTTTGCCCTGTCGCCAAGTTAGGCTGCCCCTTAACTGGCACGACTGCTGCTTTAGGTGCTTGTGCTGCTTTAGTCATTATCCTAACCCCATAACTGAAACTATAACTTTAACTGAGGCAAGAGCTTTAGCCATTATCCTAGCCCCATAAGTGCATTACTAATCGAGTGTAGCTGAGTGTTACCTTGCGCAGCATTGGCCATCCCCTGTCTAATGGAGGCTCCTCTCTTCTCGTACCCAAATTTCTTTTCGAGCATATCATAGAGGAACTTCATATCATCATCGTCACCTGGCTTCCCCCTGGTTGAGTCGCCCCGAGCGCCTTCGGGGGAAGGAGTACTCTTGGGTGATTGCCCCATCTCAAAAGGTGATACACCAGCGAATAGGCCAGCTATACTCCCAGTTTCATTCGGCTTAACGGATGAAGGCCTCCTCTCCACGGTGGGCATTAATTTATTTTCCACAGCAGGAGCGAGTCGCGAATTAAACCGCTCATAAAAAGCAGTACCACCATTCCTTATGGTGTCATCTTGAACAATATTGGGCAAGGGAGGTAGTGCTTGCACACCGAACATATCACCCAATGAAGGTTGCTTTTCGTATCCGCTATATAAGCCTTTCTTTGACATTAGATATACCTCTGTCTGTAACTGTAACTGATACTGTAACTGATACTGTAACTGTGACTGATCATTAGATATACCTCTGACTGCAACTGTAATTAAAACTGAAACTATAACTGATACTAGGGGGTTGAGGGGTCTCCCCTCAGGGTCTCCCCTTCAGATATACCTCTGCCCTAGCATTGATCCCATGACTTGGTTCTTCATCTGCATTCTAGCTAATTCTTTCTGTCCAGTCATTTGCTGCCCAAGTAGCTCCTTCTGACCAGCCAAGGTATTTCCACCCATTAACATGAGCTCTTTCTGCTGATTAAGCGCTCTATCTTGCTGCTGTGACATGAATTGCTGTTGCTGGAGTTGCTGCTTACCCTGGTATTCATAGTCAAGCTCCTTCTCGCTTGATCTCTCCTTGCGAGCAAGACCGACATCCTCCCACCTTTCCTTACGGATATTCTGAGAAGCTTGAGCCATGCTTGAGGAAGCATTAATCTTATCCTTAATTTGCTCGACAAGCTGCTTCTCATCCCAGGCACCCATACGCTCAACATCATCGGGAGTTAACCCAGTAGCAGCTACTACATCAGGATTCAAATACTTACGAGCCACATCTTGACGGGTACTGAGGTTGCCCGTTCGTCCAAGCCCAGGAATGAAGAGACCACCCCCAGTAATACCAGGAGCTTTAACACTACCGATGTAATCAGATGCCCTCTTCCAAGTCTCGTAAGACCTAGAGCTTATATCTTTATCCTCTGCCATACTATTCTCCCTGATAATCAAATATAGTGGGGTTCCTCATCACGCGATCATTGATAGAAGCACTAATCTGCTCTCTTGGCATCATGAGGTTCATCCCGAGTACATCGGTACCAATATTGCCAGCCATTGAAGCAGCATTCGTAATGAAGTCATTAGCGCCCATCTTACGGGCTAGACCTCCAGCTAAACCACCGCCAATTGCACTAAGTCCGCCAGTGACAGCACCAGCCATCGGATCGCCAAACACGGTACCATAAGCTGCACCCATGGCAGTATCTATTGCCAGCTTCTTGCCGAATCCCAGGGCGGTACTACCACCCCTAAGCGCCATCGCAATTAATCCTGGTAAAGCCATATCAATTCCTCCCGCCATAGTTACAGGCACGGTCTAGTTGTAGGCACGAGCTAAATACGGTCACAATTTACCCCCTAATTCACGATTAGGGAAAGTCCCTTTGTTATTGCCGCCGTAAGCAGCACCTTCCGAGTACATCCGAGCAATCATGGCATCAAGTCCTCCATCTGTTGGGCTACTTGCTTGTTCTTGCGCTTTTCCGTCATCTTCAACTCTGTTCCCTGGCTGAGTTTTTTTTTACCATCAAGAGCATCCCTAGTCGCTTTAGCTAAGAGGGCTTCCTCTCGACTATCATAAGCCTTGGGTTTTCCCATTCCCAACTGAGGTTCAGTATACGCTTGAGTACCAGCTGTAGCAGCGGATCCAGTATATATTT
This sequence comes from Pseudanabaena sp. SOY_30_concoct_251, assembly GCA_031388585.1. Lineage (GTDB taxonomy): Bacteria > Cyanobacteriota > Cyanobacteriia > Pseudanabaenales > Pseudanabaenaceae > PCC-6802. Next base: position 9,330 of record JANMRU010000218.1, read on the forward strand.
CAGTACCAGCTCCAGTCTTGGAAACGGTATATGCCTCAGTGCCAGCTATAGCAGCAGAGAGTCTCCCAGTTTCGGGAGTAGCCGTAAATACTTCAACACCACCAGGTATCTCCGTGGGTACTTGAGTCTTAGCTACGTTAGATACACCTAGCCCAAGATCTGGAATAGTAGCTGCCCCAGAGGGTATCCCATCAGGAACACCATGATTGGCACTAGGCGTAATAGCTTGCTTTAGTAAGGGTGGAAGATTAGATGCAGCTGACATCGTGGGGGCGAACTCGGATGATTGGCGAATAAGTTGATCTTTTCCAACTTGCGAGGGAATTTCGCGAACAAGTTGGCCCCCCTTAATTTGTGCTGGAGTAAACATAGCTTCAATGCGAGGGTCAATACGAGGGTTAAGGTTACGTGATGTGCGGACATTGCTAAACACTGCTCCAGGTAATGCTAGTGGACTATTCGAACCCAATGCCGATGAGGAAATCATTCCATACCCTGCGTCCATACTTCTTCTCGGCAAACCCGCAGTTCCAGGTGTAGTTTCCGCGTAACCCTCCCTAGCCATCTGATTCATGCTACCCATAGCATTCATGTAACTTTCTTTAGCCATTTGCTCCTTAGCAATTCGGTTACGATTCATTTGACCCAACTTACCACTCATCGCACCCATCCCAGCACCCGCCGCCATCGCCGCCATCACATTAATATCATCGCTACCATCGGGGTTGCCCGTCATTACATTCAGCCCTTGCGCGGCCAAACCAGCGATACTTCCACCAATCAGAGATCGATTGATAGCTTGATACCCTGCGTCGCTTACACCCACATTCAAAGGAAGTTGCATCCTATCGCGAATACCACGTCCTACACTTCTCGATACATCTAACATTTAACGCCTCCTATGCAATACAGTCTCAGTACAGCTACGGTTTCAGCTCCGGTCATTTAACGTCTCCTGATTTTATTGCTAAGGGACTGAAGCGCAGCCAAACCTACGCCAGCCGTAACCGCGCCAGCAGCAAATGTACCACTAGCTCGCATCATCTGAGTGGCAATATCACTTTGCTTGCTATCTGGATTCCCGAAAATAGAGCTAGTTACCGCCCCTAGTCCACCTAAGCCAGCTCCACCAACACCAGCTATAGCACTATTACGCAGCGTTCCTAAAAATAAGCCATCCATGCCACCCATTAAAGGCTGTTCGGCGGGCATCGGCCCTTGCACGGGGTCTGGAACTCTTTTATTCATCACCGTACAAACCTCCTAATGACTGACCATATCCTCTAAGCAGATCGTACTCCTGCTTCAACTTATTGATAGCTTCTTCCTCTTTACCAGGAGCCGTCCTCTTACTTACGCGTACTCTCTCTTCAGCCAAAGCAAGCGCACTCAAATTACTGTAAGCATCATTTGCACTAGGAGCCGGCCCTTTGTACGAGTTATGTACGGATGGGGCTTGTACTGCCTGTCGATTAATCTGACTAACTCTAGCCATATCCCGATCGCTAGGGCCTCTACCACCCTCCTCCTGTCCATCACCCATCTGACTAACGCCATAACCCACTGCCGCAATCGTAGTAGCAGTACCAGCGGGAATAGCGATCTTCATGGGTAGGCCCAGTGACATATAATCTTTCTTCAATTGCTCCAGCTTCTCACTAGCGGCACTAACTGCCGAACCAGCCATCTCTCTAACTGGAAGAGTTCCTCCCCACATATCACCAGCAATACTTTTGGTTCCGCTCCATGCGGATTGCGCCATCTTACTTCCGTACATGCTATCCTCCTATGCTTATGATTAATTGTATCACCCGAAGCTGAAACCAAGACTGGAGCTAAGAGTACTGACTGTTTTCCCACATCTCACGAGACTCAATTTCCCTGGCCTGTTCCTGGAGCGAAGGCTTAAGCCCACCGTACTCTTGCCCTGGCTTCTTAACATGTCCTTTAATCATACCCTTCTTCACCATCGCGGGAATAGCATACCTAGCGCCAGCAGCCAAAGCTAATGTTGCACCCAAGGCAGGTAGTGGTACTTCATAGCCCAACTGAGCGATGGTAGGTACACCATCCAAGTTACTACCCCCCTTAAGGAAACCAGTCTGTACAATTTCTGGCAACATCGACCCAGCGATCGCCCCAGCCAATCCTCCAATCTTAGCCCTCTTACCTACACCTGGCTTCAACTTTTCCCCGTACACAGCTC
>JANMRU010000223.1:0-1154 GCA_031388585.1 Pseudanabaena sp. SOY_30_concoct_251
GCAGTAAAGTCTAAAATAGAGTTGTGATAATTGCCGAGACTCTCTCGATGTCCAACGCTCAAGAAAGTCATGCCAGATTGTCGTAGCTGTTGATATAAATTTTCTTCATTCTTAGAATCCAGGGCGCTAGTGGCTTCATCCAAAATGGCGTAGTTCGGTTTATTGAGCAGAAGACGCGCGAAAATCAGGCGCTGCTGCTCTCCTAAAGATAGAACCTCGGCCCAGTTTTGTTCAGCATTGAATCCGCCATGACTTTGCTCCAGCTCAGGTAAATTTACCTGGATCAGAATTTGCCTGAGCTGCGAATCTTCAACCGACCCATCCATCTTTGGATACAGCATTTGATCTCGTAATGTTCCTAAAATCATGTAGGGTCGCTGCGATAAAAACAGCATTTGCTCAAGGGGGGGCCGAGAAATTGTGCCTGTGCCTGCATTCCACAGTCCGGCGATCGCCCTGAGCAAAGAACTCTTGCCGCACCCACTCGGCCCTCTCACCAACAGACCTTCACCCATTGGGAACTTTACAGATAGATCCTCCACTAAAACCCTTTGATAGTCGGGCGTTTGTAGTGTCATATTCTCTAGCGCAAGGCAATCAGCAATTTCAGTTTTAATCGTGGTTTGCTCAGTAAGCTCAGTCTCCTTACAGGTCAAGTGGGTATTCAAAGACTCTGAAAAGGTATGTAAGCGATCGACCCCTGCGCCAAACGCAGCAATAGACTGAAAGCGAGCCACAATGAGGTTAAGCGAGAAAAAGACTCGGATGAAAGCTCCTTGCGCTTCGGTGACTTTGCCGACTTCTAACTCACCTGCAAAGATCCCAGGAGCAACTACAATTGCAGGCAGAATGTAGGGAATAAATTCATAGGCGTTGGTCAAAATATTGAGATTCAACTCCCAAAAGATTAAGCGCTTGAAGTTATCAAATGCTTCTATAAATCTATCTTTGATTTGATTGGACTCGCGAGGCTCTCCCTGGTAAAAGGCGATCGCTTCCGCATTTTCTCTCACCCGTACTAAGCTAAATCGGAAATTGGCTTCTTTCTTAAGCTGCTCGAAATTGAGCCGCACTAAGGGTTTTCCAAATACTCCAACGGTCGCCAAGGTACCCACTAGTGCGTAAAGCACCAGAAATGAGATCGACGGCTTAGA
>JANMRU010000022.1:0-29945 GCA_031388585.1 Pseudanabaena sp. SOY_30_concoct_251
CATAGGTTTCTCCATGCGTATGACAAAACTCTCCCCATTCAGGTAAACTCACGACAAAACATCGATCCTCCTCTGACCAGTGAATAATTATTGAATAGTGATAGTTCATCAACTTTCCTCCTGTTGGTTTTGAATTCCTTCTAGCCTTTTGATCGCTATATCAACATCTTTATTCCTGATAGAGTTGTGCATCGCTACCATCGCTACCATCGCTGCCTGACAAGGTAATCTTCCCCGAACAGCAAAGGATGTGACCATTTTGTATGGCTTCCTTTTGCTGACTTATAGCTAAATCTTGCCTTGAGTAACATACTTTTCAATTCCCTGATTTTTTTGGTCATGAACGCAACTCTCTTATCACCATACTGATAGTGGCTAATTAAAACTCACGGTCTAATCAAATATCGTTCTCGTCGGTGGTAGGCGGAAAGCAGGCGGTAACGTTTCAAAGGGGCAAAGAAGAAAAGAAAAGTGGATAATACACCTGTTCCTAAGGTAGCTAAAAGGAGATAGAGGTTACTCAAGAACCCTATCTTTAGGCAAATTCCCAAACTAATCCCAAAAGCGCCTGTGCTTAGCATGAGCAAGATCAGAAAACCTGATTTATACGTTCTCGCTTTATCTAATCCTAAGTATTCTCTCGCGGACTCCTTTGCAATTAAAGTGTTCGCGAGAAGCGTCAAATCTATAACTGCGGTAGCGGTAATGGCTATAAATTTAGATTCGACTAAAATTCTGATACTTGGAATTGTGTAAATAATCGTACCTACTAGAGATCCCACAACTATGACCGCCAAGAAAGCGTCACCCAATACCATGAAAATGTTCTCAGACCGATTTCGCCAGGCCCTAAAGGTTAGGTGAATTAAAATAAAAATGAAGAGTGAGAATAGAGTTGCAGGAAGTAGAAGTTCGATTGCATTAGCGAAGTAAGCATAAAGGAATCCTACAAGACATGCAAAAATTAATAAGTTTGCTGTCATGAGGTAGGGTAGTTTTTTGGGGACAGGGAATGGAGCAGTGTCGACAAATAGCGTCAGTGCATAAGTCTCTGGTATAGCATTCGTATGCAGGCTTAAAAAGCGATCGCCACTTGCTTTAGCAATTAGCTTGCTGGTGTTTACGGTAATCTGACATTTAACCTCATTACCTCTAAACTCTCTCGGTGAGAAAGAAATCCAGGCATGGGAATCAGAATCAGGTAGGGAGGGAGGGTCGTTAGGGTGCGGAGCAACTGACCATTTACCCTTTAGCACCGTTTCTGGGGTATGATTGATAATGATGATAGTCCGAGTCAGTTTTTCACCTAGCTGGGTGGCTGTAAACCCCAGCGCAGGCTGGGTGAGGTCAGATTTCCACTTTCGCTTTCTGGTGGCTGCAAACTCCAGGTCAGGTGGGCTGAACTCAACTGATGGGAAACGGATGATATCAAGTAGCTGCAGTGCTTCGAACGCTGTTGCGGCATCAGGATAGCGATCGCTGAGTTTAGGCGCAACCATTTTCTCTAGCCAATCAATGAAGCGAAAGCTGAGTTTGGGTAAGAGTGACTGGAAGGCAATCTTGTTATCCTCATCAATTAGAGTATCCATCTCGGTGGATTTTGTCCCAGTCAACAGAGAAATCAGCGTTGCACCCAAGCCATAGAGATCGGTGGCTTCGGTGAGATCTTTGTTGTAAATCTGTTCGGGAGCCATAAAGCCAAATGTCCCTGCCGCGACGCTACTCATTGCGGCGGTACCGCCACCAAGCCGTGCAAAGCCAAAGTCAATTAGGTAAACGTTTAGCTGCTCGTCAACGACAATATTCTCTGGTTTAATGTCGCGATGAATAATTGGTGGAATACGTTTTTGTAAGTAAACTAGAATTTCTAAGACTGAAACGGCGATTTGCTTAATCTGCGCGGGAGTATAACTATTCAGTGCTGAGAGAGTCTGGGCATTTTTGTACTCCTGGACAATGCAGTAGCCATCATTACTTTCAAACGAGCCTATGTAATGGGGAATGCCTTTATGGTTCAACCCCTGTAAAACCTCTATTTCCCGCTCAACTGCCTTGAATTCCGACCATCCAGAACCTTTGGTAAACTGAAACTGCTTTATGACAACTTGTCTTTGGGTATTGCTCTCAGCAGCTAGATAAACAACGCGCCCACCCGCCACATTAAGACCTAATTGGCGGATAGTTTGATAGCCGTATGCCGAGAAGTCTGGTAAGTCACTCATATACAATTATGGTTTGATTAAATTCTTTTCCAACTGGCGGTAAGCAGAAATTCGTCGGTAACGCTGCAAGGGAGTAAAGAAGAAAAGAAAAACTGATAACACACCAGTTACTAAGGTAGCTGAAAGGAGATAGGGGCTAGTCAAAAAACCTATTTTTAGACCAATTCCCAAACTAATCCCAAAAGCTCCCATAACTAGCATGAGTAGGAGCAGGAAACTGGATTTATACCTTTTGCTTTCTTCTAGTTTGAAATAAATTCTCGCATTTTCTATCAGAGATAGAAACCAAAACAAAGTTACAGGGTCTAATTTAAAAGTAGATAAATTGAGGGTTTTATAATTATTAGCCACAAGAGGTATAGACCAAATCATAAGCATAAAACCTAGACTGATTAATGAAGAAATAAGTAGAAACAAAAATGACTCACTCTTATTTACTTTTAAATTTATTGCTATTTCTCCACAAATCATAAAAAAGGCTGCAACCCAAAATATGGGCTCAACTAAATTCCCAACCTTACCGCTCAACTCAACTATGGTTACAATTATGGAAGTCCAAAGGAGCAAATTAGAAGATGCTGGAGCCTTGAGAGTATTGAGTCTGCCAGCCATCGAAATCAGTAGAGTCGCTAATGGAATTGGAATATAAATTACAGGCACAAGTACAGTTATAGCTACAGTGACAAGCACACCACTTCCATATTTAGCTAACAGAAATCCTTCGGCAACCGCACTGATTAGCAAATTTGCTGTCATAAGGTAGGGTAATTTTGTGACAGCAAAGGGAAGTGGGGCGGTGGCAATATTTAGCGCCAGAGCATGTGTTTCTGGGACAGAGTTTGTGTGCAGGATTAAAGAACGCTCTCCACTTGCTTCAGCGATTAGCTTGCTGGTATCTACCGTAATCTGACATTTCACCTTATTGCGTTTAAACTCTCTTGGTGAGAAAGAAATCCAAGCATGGAAGTCTGGAGAGTGAGGCGGATCGTTGAGATGTGGCGCAATTGACCATTTACCTTCTAAAACCGTTTCCGGCGTAGGATTGATAATGGTGATAGTTCGAGTCAGTTTTTGACCTAGCTTTCTAGCTGTAAACTCCAATTCAGGCTGGCTAAACTCAACTGAGGGGAAACGAGTGACATATAGAGGTTGCAGTTCTGCGAGGGCTGTCTCAGCATTGGGGTAGCGATCGCTAAGTTTAGGCGCAACCATTTTCTCTAACCATTCAATGAAACGGAGGCTGAGTTTGGGTACGCGCTCTTGGAAAGCAATCTTGCTATCCTCATCGATCAGAGTATCCATCTCGGTAGATTTTGTCCCAGTCAACAAAGCAATCAGCGTTGCCCCCAAGCCATAGAGATCTGCCGCTTCGGTGAGATCTTTGTTGTAAATCTGTTCGGGAGCCATAAAGCCAAATGTTCCCGCCGCCATGCTACTCATTGTTGTTTCACCACCAATCCGCGCCAAGCCAAAGTCAATCAGGTAAACGTTTAGCTGTGCGTCAATCACCACATTTTCGGGTTTGATGTCACGGTGAATAATTGGGGAAGTAAAACTTTGCAGATAAACCAGAATCTCCAGGACGGAAACCGCGATTTGCTTCACTTCATCGGGATCGAAGCTGCGCGGTGCGGAGAGCGGCTGAGCATTTTTGTATTCCTGCACAATGCAATAGCCATCATCGGTTTCAAACGAGCCGACGTGATGGGGAATACCTCTATGACTCAACCCCTGCAAAACTTGCATTTCCCGCTCGATCGCTTTGAATTCCGACCATGCAGCTCCTTTAGCAAACTGAAACTGCTTGATCGCAACTTGTTTTTGGGTCTTGCTGTCAGTGGCTAGGTAAACAACACGCCCACCCGCCGCATTGAGACCCAACTGACGGATCACTTGATAACCGTTTACGGAAAAATCTGGTAAGTTGTTCATATTTCAGAACTGATGCTTTTAGGTAGTATATCTGACCAATAGCAATCGCTACATCGCTACAATGATAAAAAACGCTCCTAGCCAGGAGTTGGCTTATGGCACCCATAAAACATCCGAGACCTGATTCTAAATAAATAAACCAAAGCTGATTGCTATAGTCTTGTGCGAAGATTAACCAGGTTAGCCATCTGAAAGCCGCTATTTATTCTCAAGGAAACGAAGCCATGAAGTTTTATCATAATCCTCTATCGCCAAACTCTCGTCGCGTTTGGATAGCTCTGCTGGAAAAAGAACTTCCCTTTGAAACCATTCAGATGGAGCTGGATGGAGATCAGCTAACGCCTGAATTTATGACGATCAGCCCTTTTCATCACATCCCCGCCCTTGTCGATGATGATTTTAATATGGTGGAATCCCAGGCAATTCTGGATTATCTGGAAGCTCGGCATCCGGATTGTGCCCTATTGCCCAAAGATCCTAAGGCGCTGGGGATAGTGCAAATGGTACGCATGGCAACAATTAACGAATTGGCTCCAGCCATGAGTCCGATGGTAAGCCAGATGTTTGGTTTTGGTGAAGCTGCGCCAGAGAAGCTTGAGCAGGCCAAACAAAAATTGGCTATTGTCCTAGGATTTTTCGATCGCTTGCTGAATGGCAATGCTTATTTTGGTGGCGATCGCCTATCGCTTGCCGATATTACTGCTGGTGTGTCAATTCCCTGGCTGCCAAAACTAGGTATGTCTATTGACGAGTACCCAAACATAAAGGTTTGGAGCGATCTACTTCAAAGTCGCTCTTCCTGGCAATTAACTGCGCCAAAGCCTGAAATGCTAGAGGAATTGAAGGCTAGAATGCAAGCACAGCGGGCAAAAGCCTAGGCGTAGAGAAATACAATCTTTGGTCAAGTAATTTTGAGTTTACAGCTTCCTTTTGCTGCGATTCCATTGGTTATGTTCACCAGCGATCGCCGCTTGATGGCAGAGTTTGTCAATCCCAACTGGTCAAAATGGATAACATGGGCGATCGCAGCAATTATTACCTTGCTCAATCTCTGGCTGCTTGGGCAAACATTTCTGAATTGGAGGCACTAAGCTTAACCCCGTTCTATTTGAAATTACTCCAGGTATTGGCTCCCATCTCAACCCTTTACCGTGAATCAGAATCATCTGTTCTCATCAACGCGCTGGCGATTGACGAATTCCAATATGGCTGTATGGTTTTAGTGAAACTATGTACAAATCTTGAATATAAAATGGGCAAAAAACTGGGATTTGGATTTCTTTGGGTAGGATTTATTGTGTATGCCTTTGTCTTTGCACCTCCCGATCGCCCCGATACACTAGACCTTATTTTAAAGCTGTCCACTGGCCAGTGGTTAGGGATTAATGCCTGGGTAATTATGCTATTTAACCTGATGGGGATCTGGCCGTTCATTTATGCTTGTATCCTGCTCAGCGATGGTAGAGGGCAAAAAATCCGCGCTTGGCCTTTTGCAATTTTATCTTTTGGTATTGGGGCCTTTGGTTTGCTACCCTATTTTGCTTTGAGAGAAAGTAATCCTACTTTCGTTGGAGAGAAGGATGCTTTGCTTAAACTCGTAGATTCACGGTGGCTAGGAATTCTGCTGTCTGTGGCAGCGATCGCACTGCTATATTATGGTTTCCGTTTTGGTGATTGGATAGACTTTGTCCAGCAGTGGAAGACGAATCGCTTTATCCATGTAATGACCTTAGATTTTTGCTTCCTATCATTAATGTTTGGCTGGATAGTTGGAGATGACATGGCAAGACGAGGTCTGGAATCTATTCAATTATTCGTTTTATTTTCCTCAATTCCTCTACTAGGCCCGCTTGTCTATCTCTGCATCCGTCCACCCCTGCTGGAGATGGACAAAGCTTCTACCCTAAATACGAAAAGTTAGCGAACTGTCAATACTGAGTGGAGCGGTTTCACCATATCGTCTGGCAGCGATCGGTCGCGGTGACAAACCCGATCAGGTCAGGATAAGCGATCGTGTCTACCGCTGCTCGAGTGCCGACTACCAAACGGGTTACCTTAGCGCTACGATGAGTCCTCACGGACGCGGCGGCAATACAATTAGCGGGGCGATGTCGCGCTGCCAAACGACCTGCTTCGCTTTATTCAGGGCTTGAAGGGTTTGGCGTCGTTCGAATGGGTTCTTCGGATTATCGCCTGAGCCATTCTTCACCACTAGGGTCAGTGAGCGATGTTTAGGGTTGGCTGCAACCTCGGAAATCGGGAAGAATTTACCGACGGCAATCTTTTTAGCGTCCAACGATTCGATCTTGCCGGTGTTCCTATCAATACGTTCGACTCCAGCTTGATATTTTTTTGCGCTTGCTTCAATCTCGGGAGGTGGCGCAGCCCCACCTGCATAAAACGTCCTTGCCTCCCAGATTAGAAATAAGCCATTACTGTCTGAGCGAACGCTACTACGAAAACCTGTACCATAGCCAGTGCTAACTGATGCCCAACTTGGTAAGGGAATCGGAGGCGATTCAAAAAGGCGCTGGCCATTCTTGCTCGTATCCATTTTGATGACCCGTAGCTGGTTTCCATTTCCCTTGAGAGCGAACAGATGCGTTTCCGTAGAGATGAGAGGGAGGTTCGCGTCCTTGTTACTCCAAAGCACCTTCCCCGTAACAAGGTTCAGAGCATCAATGCCACCACTGCTGTTAGGAAAGAAACCTGTCTTGCCCACTGGATCGGCCACGCCCTTTCCAGGCAAAACATGTAAAGTGGCAGGTTTGTTTTTCTGCGCAACGACGTCAGAAGTCAGGAAAATTGCAAGCACAACACCGAAGAACACCATACATTGCAATTTGCCGATCATTTACGTTCACCTTTATTGAGAGAATATCTTGCCAAGTGAGTTTATCGTAAAGGATAATGCCACAAGCCGGTTCCAAGGATCTCGCCGTCGAAGATAACTGACTTCATCATTTCTCGAATCACCACCGATGATTTTGAAACTGCCATCCATCGTAACTCCCGAACCGTTAGAAACAATTCCTCAATACAGATGCCTCCTCTATATACTGAGTCAGCATCTATGTATCCAGCTCTTGCAAGAGAAGCAAGACCTGGGAAGAAAATGCTAGTAGCAGATAGTCCCACCAGCAATAAAGTTTAATTCTATCCTCATTTTTTTTACCCATAAAGACTTATTGCGTCAGGACTTACGCATCGCTCCCCAAGAACTCAAGTTCTTGACTCAAAGCTAAAGTCAGCTAAAGCAGACTAAGAAGTGTCTACAATTAACCTGTTTCAACAGGTTTAAGCTTTTAGCCTGCACTTGAGTGCAAGGCTTTTGCGTAAGTCCTGTGTGTTTGAAATTACACGATGATTGAGAGAAGTGCCATGTTCCAAGTAAATATCGTGTGAGAAGCTTATTACTTATGATTCTCCCTCTGGTTTGGATAAGGAGTCTAACGGCTGGCGCGTCACCGGACGGCGACAATGTTTGTATCATAACTAATAGCGTTCGCATCCGTTCCGTGTGCACGCGCTTGTTAGCCACGTACAACAACCACAAATGCTCATATTTATTTCTCTGCTTCAGTAAATGGTGAACAAATATCTATCAAACAACCATTTGGATCGACGGTTAGGAATCGACGCTGCCCATAAAACTCGTTTCTGAGTTCTTGAACGATGCGAAGCCCCATAGCTACTGCTTTTTCGTAGACGAGATCAACTGCGGGAACCACAAACGTAACATACATACCTGATGGAGCAGTTTGATACTCTTGTGGAACCAGGCTATGACTGCGCAGAATGATACCAAACTCTAGTTCTTGATTAGACGGACTACGAAGTTGAACATACCATTCACTGTCATAACTTACCTCGAAGCCAAGCAAAGCCACATAGAAATCTCGGCTTTCTGTGAGTCGATCGGAGCAGATGTTTGTAAGAATGCGGCTAATGCTCATAACTATTCTCAATCAATCGATCCAAAAGGGCGAACGTTTGAACAAAACCTGTCTAGCCGTTGAGCGAAGGTTAGACCACACTTTTATGCGGATACGGGAGTGCATAGCTCAACAAGCGTTCCATCCGGTGTACGCAAATACGAGACGATTTGACCCCACGGTTTTTGAGTTGGGGCTGACAGTTCCATAGCTCCATGCATAAGTGCGCTTTTATGAGCGGCGTGTACGTCAGAAGTGACAAGTCCAATTTCCACGCCCAAGGGTTGCTTGGATTCGCTCGCTCTTACATGGCCTTCGGGAAAGTTCATCTCTCCAAGTTCATGAGTGGCAAACGCGAGCGTGGTTTCTCCAGTGTTCAGTTCGCCATAGTCGCCTGACTCATGCAGAAACCTCTGCTCCAGACCAAAGGCTTGATTGAAGAAGTGGAGTGAATCTACCACGCTTGGGACATAGATGATCGTGTAGCCGAGTTTCATGATGACTTTCAAGCGAGTGGTGGACAGCAGATGCGTGGAGAATTACTGTTTTCGACTTCGACGGCGACCAGTAGTCAGGAATTTAGGGAGGCTAACATGAGTTTATAATTACCCGCAGAAAACTAGCGATCGAAATTTGCAGTCAAGCTCACACTTGTATCAAAGCTAGCTCCAGGTTCAACCCTGATTAAATTATTACCTGTATTCATGGCATTGCGTCCCGCTGTCCAGGGTTCCAGGCAATAGAAATCTTTACCCTTAACTGTCCAAAATACCATCGTGGTAAAAGCTGGCTCGGAGGATAGCGTCAGTTGTAAATTTTGACCGCGATCGCTCACAGTTGTGGAAGTAGAAGTGAAATCGAGAAAAGCAGCATCAATTTCTGCAAGGTCGTAGTCAAAATAACCTGGATAGGTTTGCATGGACTTTGTGACGTTATCCCAAAACTGGGTAGCAGGCAAATCAAATTGCAGTTGACGCTTATCTGTCACCGCAAAGTATGGGTGAAACCCAGAAGAAAAAGGCATAGCGGATTTAGAGAGATTTGTATACCGCTGCTGAATTGTTAAACAATTACCCTGAAGTTTGTAAGTAAAAGCTACCTGAAATTCAAAAGGATAACTAACCAGGGTTTGGGCATTGCTCGCCAACAAGAGCGTGAGTGAGGCGCTATCTTGAGTTGATTGTGTCGATACTTGCCAGGGCAGATCGCGCGCGAAGCCATGTTGCTTGAGCGTATAAGTCTTGCCGTCGTGGGTATAGGTATCATTAGGTAGGTTACCGCAGATGGGGAAAAGAATCGGTATGCCTCCCCGCACGCTCAGTTCAGGATGGGTATATCGCTCAGCATCAAGATAAAAGATTTCTTTGCCATCTACTTGCCAGCTCGTGACGATGCCACCTCGGCTAGGGACAATTTCTAGGCTTGAGCCTGAGTCTGAATCTGTGAGGACATAAGTCTCATATTGTCTTTGCTCAACTGCGATCGCAAACATAAAAGTTATAGGGTTAGAGTGGGCATCGTTCTTTAAGAATATCAACAATTTGTGAGCAATAATTTCCAATTGTTGAAGTAATCCTAGAGGAAATGTAAATTAGGGGTTTGGGGCTTTGCCCCCATAAAGGAGTTTCACCCCTAAATAAATAAAAACTGATTGCTATATTTACTCAAGAAATAAGAAGATCGTGTTTTGCAACTAAATAAGGTAAAGACAATATGTTTGAAAGAATATTACTGACAGTGGATGGCTCAGGACGTGCGCGGGAAATGATGAATATGCTGTTGCAGCTACCAAGTATGCAGCAGTCACAGATTACGGTTTTACACGTAATTCCCGTACCTGCTAGCCAGGATGGTCTGACTGAGTATCGTTTAGCCGGCGAACGTATTTTAGAAAAAGAGACCAAGAGTATCAACTTGGGCTCAAACAATAGCTTTGTATCTGTGCTTAAGGAGGGCGATCCTAAAGATGTAGTTTGCAAAGTAGCTGAGGAGCTAAACCCTAGTCTGCTGATTATGGGTTCGCGAGGGATGGGACGCTTGCAAGCAATCTTGGCAAATTCTGTCAGCCAGTACGTGTTTCAGCTAGCTTCGGTACCTATGTTACTAGTCAAGGATGATGTTTATATCAAGAGCATCCGCAATGTGATGGTGGCGGTAGATGGTACACCTGCCTCCGAGCAGTGCCTGGATCAGGCTTTAGCTTTAGTCAGTGGCATGAAGGATATTGAGCTCCTCCTAGTGCGTGTGGGGAAAAAGCGAGATGATGCCGTTCCTAGTACATCGGATCCTGTCCTGGAAAATGCCGAAAATAAAGTAAAAAGGTTTAATATCGCTTGCCGAACATTTCTACGCGGTGGCGATCCAGGACGCGAGATCTGCAAAGCTGCTGATGAAAGTAGTACTAGCTTGTTAATGTTAGCTTCTCCCGATCGCCGCCCCTCGATCGCCAAGAGCTTACCAGACCTGGATCGACTGTTGGGTTCATCAGTATCTGACTACGTTCGAGTCAATGCTACTTGCCCCGTAATGTTGATTAAGACAGAAGCAGAGTAACTTACTAGAATAGCGATCTGTTTATTTAATGCTCTAGCGCCCTAGAGCATTAAACAGTTGTTGCATCCGCAGTAATAGGGATGGTTTCTTGCCAGTGGATTTCACAAACATTCGATCTAGATCGTCACCGCTCGGTCTTTGGTCGCTCTCAGCTAGCAGGTGCATCTCCTCTTCACCCTGTTGCCACACCTGCCAGGGTTGAGGATAGCATCGCAAAAGTGCGCCCTGTTCAAGGGATTGCACATAGTAAGAAACTTCAAAGGTCGCTAAAAAACGATCGCGCATTTTGCGGGCGGTCAGTCCCAAACCTACTTCGCTATTTTCTAGCCGAGGATTGAGTAATATAAAGGGGCGATCGCCAGCTAATTGTAGTAACTTCTCAACGCGATCGACTTCAATCGAACTTGGAGCCACCAAAAGAAATGCTTCATCTTCAGGTCTAATTGCGGCTCTACCTTCATTGACGCCACGCATTGAGACATCCAGATCTGACCAATCGCGTTTGGCTAGTGCCGCAGAGCCTGCATCAGCGAATAATGCCTGCCATGCTTGTCCGTAGCGTTCTTGCAAAGCCTCAGCAAAATAACGTGCGATCGGTAGGGGTTTGAGTTCGAGGAAACGCATATCTACCAGGAGTCGCTTATGGCCTTCATCAACGGCAGTAAATGTGGCAGCGATCGCCTGGTGAGTAGCTTCTTCGATCGAATCAGGTAATTGAAGCATATTAAAATTTAGCAAGTGAGAGCAACTGCCCTAAGCTGAGATGTCTATGATGCCATCACACAGAGCGCTCGTCAAGGTAATTTACTAGTTATTGCTATTCGGCTTAGGCTTGTTTAGCTCCCTACATTTTGACTCAGCTTCTTGATGGGCTTCTAAATAATCATTCCCTCCAAGCATCACATCGCCGTAATAGGCATATGGCGTATTACCGTATACTGGCAAAACATCATCATCTGGATAGTCTTCTTCGGCTTCTTCGATCGCGGCTTTCAATTGCTTGAGCGTTAGGCGATGAGCGGGAAAGTAATGGATTTCTTCCGCAGATTTACCTAAATGGGGCAATGTTGGATCGATGATGCTGGCTTCTGACTCAATCCAACTATGTTCGATCGGTTTATAGGGACTGCCTGGGAAAGCAATAAATCCTTGCACGTAAAGTGCTTCTTTATTGGCAAGGATGGCTTTATAAGAATTATCAAAACAAGATTTTGCTTTACTCTTAATGCTCTTAGAAATTGAGAGCGAAATCTCAGTATCTAATGGTTTGCTTGTATTGCTATGCATTTTGCTGTGAATGATTAGAATGGATGGTCTTCGCTACTAGTTGCTCGAAAATAGTATACATATCTTTCGCTAACTTAGTTGGATTCCACAGGGGAGATAGGGTCTCGAGTTGTTTTGAACGAATTAACTGCGATCGCACTGAGTTCCGAAGTTCAGTATCTAAGCCAAATTTAATCCCCCACTCCACATATTCTTCCCAATTATGAGCAATACCAGCACTGATGTCTAGTGTTTGTAAAAAAGAATAGCCCATCCTGGCAAATGATTGCTCACCCACAAGCGTAATAATAGGTAAATTGAACCATAATGCCTCTATATTTTGGCTGCCACCATTATAAGGATATGAATCTAGACCGACATCGGCCAACAAGTATGCCACTCGGTGCTCCTCCTCAGAATGCATCAGAGGTAAATACTTGACGCGATCGCTACATATACCTTGGCGATCGCATTCCGTACTATAGATCTGTTTCACGAACTCGCTATCTCCATAACCTTTGCGTAGAAGTACGCTATCTGGAACCTGTTTGAGAATCTGCACTTGTGCCCTAACTGAAGCGCTATTTAGTTTGCGGATGTGGCAATTGTAAAGATAGGCAATCTGACTAGTTTCAATACCCAGAGATTTTCTCATTTCATCTCTATTTACTGGATCGCAGGTAAATTCGGTTACTGCCATATGAGAATCTGGTAGCCTAATGATTTGCTCCGTGTAATATCGATCGTTTACTTCGGGATGTGTATGACGATCTCCCAAAAAATAGTTGCAGCTTGAGACATATGGAGCATCAAATCCCAACCAAGATAAGGTCGCAGTGGCTGGTTTGCCGTACAAGATTACGACATTATTTGGCTCTGTAATAGAATCTAAGTCCAGTAAAATATCGAGGCGATCGCTTGTAATTTGAGCTAAAACATCAGCCATACCCATACTAGTAGATGCAGTTGTGCTGGTAGGATGTTTGCCCAAATAAATATTGGTAGTAATCTGCTCAAACCTTTGCGTCAAATCATCTGTTGTAGAATTCTCTGTAGCGTAAAGGTAAATATAAGGAGTGATCTGGGCTAAAGCTTGTATGACATCTACACTACACCAACTAACTGGATTTCTATGCATGTGTCCGTGTAGAATCCCAATTCTAAGGTGCTCTTTTCTTCTAGGTTCCTCGATAATACTATTGCTTATGTTCTCCTCTATTGAGTTAGGGTTATGACCTTGGATATTTAGTTTTGGCTTAATTACTTTGTTTGCGTATAAATCACCCAATAGTCTAGCTAATTTTGTATTTGCGACTTGATCGTCGCGTATGCTGAACATAATGAATAAGAGACTGTAATATAATTGCGTAATGTCATCCTGGCTTAGTTGTTCAGTTCTATCGTAGATATACTGTTCCAACTCCAAGAATTTCGACATTAGCACATCGCTTTGAGTGCCAGAGTTGAGATATGCAAACAGCGATGTTATTACCGATCGAACGAAATTTTGATCGAGCCAAAACTGGTTGTATTTCGCAACATTTTTTTGTAATAGCTCACCTACTTTGGCGCTTAAGTGAAAATGGTCACGGCTATGTATGAGGGTGCGAAGAGAATCAATCAAATTGCTGTATGTAGCTAATTTGGGCTCGGTATCTAGAGACTTTTGCAAGTAAGAGATTGCCCTGGCGTGCATATTTTTTTGAATTAAGGCTAAGCCTATTCTGTAGTTCAGCTCAGCATCCTGGGGGTTAATCTTCCGAGCAATCTGAAACTTGGCGATCGCTTGATCCAGTTGATTTTGGGATGTCAATACCACACCAAAATAGAGCAGGCTATCAAAATGCTGAGGCTCTATTTGCAATGCTGCCTCAAAATTGAGAATTGCCTCTTGGGGTCTATTTTGTTTGATCAGAACAATCCCTAATCCGCAAAGAGCTTTAACATGCTTGGGTGAAGAGATTAAAACTGCTTGGAAAATCTCAGAAGCTTCAAGCAGCTCATCCTGTTTCGTCAAAAGCCCACCCAGATTGCATTTAAGTTGGATATTGTCTGGTTGCAACTGAATTGCTTTTCTTGATGGCTCAATAGCTTCTGTCAGTCTCTCTAACTTAGTCAGTAGATTGATCTGGTCTATATAGGCTGGCAAATAGCTGGGCTGTGCTTGGATCGCATGACGATAGCAGGCGAGTGCTTCATCGACTTTTCCTTGCCGTTCTAAACCTAGACCTAATTTACCGATTATATTGGCATTCTGAGGATTGATATTTATAGCTTTCTCAAAAGCTAAAACCGCTTCATCTAAGCGGTTTTGCTGTATCAAAAGATTGCCAAGATTACTCAACGCCTCAAAATATCGAGGTTGAATTTGCAATGCTGATTCAAAGTGGTGAATTGCTCGTTCTTGTTGTTTTTGCTGCGCTAGGACAACGCCTAAGCCGCAGTATGCTGAAGCCGTATTTGGGTCAATCTGCAATATCGCTCGAAAAAGCTCAGCTGCTTGCTCCAGGTTACCTTGTTGAATTAATAACCCTCCCAAACTAAATTTTAATTGGATATTATGCGGTTTAAGTTGAACCACTCTTTTGAGAGGTTCAATAGTTTCTGCAAATCTTTTCTGACTATTAAGGCTATTGATAAGAATCTCGTATGCATCTGCTCTTTCTGGGTGCTTTGCGATCGCTTTTTGACTCAGCGCGATCGCCTCAGTTATTTTGCCTTGGGCTAGCTTCGCTGACGCTTGTTGGCATAGATCTTTGGCTGCACTCATACTTTGATAGTTCTAGACTACGATTTGATTTTCCAAAGTATACTTTATACCCACCTACGTGCCGATTATCCAGTTGCGGCGAAAAAAACGGGCAAGGCGATCTGAGTCCAAGCTTAGGCAAATAGGGCGGCCGTGTGGACAAGTGCGAGAGTTGCGAGTTTGCTGCCATTGGTTTAGTAAAGACTGCATCGCGGCTAAATCTAAGGGAGTACCGTTACGCATGGCACTGCGACAAGCCACCGTAGCTCTGGCTAACTGCGGATCTTCCTGGCAGCTAATCTCTAGCAGGGCATCCTGACAATCTGGGCTGTTAATTAATATGGCTGGCAGCGATCGCACCGCCCATAGATCTTCACCAAATGCTTGGATGTCAATTTCTAATGCCTCTAAGCGCTCAACACTCTCAGCGGTAAGGTTACTAAGCACTAAGGGTTTTTCTAGGGGAACAATTTGCCACTGACTTTCCAATTGCTCAAATAGAACTCGCTCGTGGGCAACATGCTGTTCGACCAGCCATAGTCCCGTGGGATGTTCAGCCAGAATGTAGGTATTATGAACTTGGGCGAGAGCTTTTAATGGCTCTCTTACTGGGGAACGCGATGAATACGGAGTTCCTACTTCCGCCACACGTAAGAGCTGAGTTGTCGAGGACGGAGATTCCTTGCTAGGTGTTTGGAGTAGCTGCGTAATTAATTTGCTGACTAGATCCTGCCAGAGATCGAGATTGTGTAAATATACTTCTGACTTATCAGGTTGGCGATTCCAATCTACTTGTGTAGGAGGCAGCGATAGATGAACAATACAGGCGGGAAAGCGATGACGTGGCAATGTCCGCGCAAAACCAGATAGTATTACCTGCTCGATCTCAGGTAGTTGCACCATGCGACCATTTACGATTACTTTTACCCAATCTGAGCGACGACGATGACAGCGATCTGGTAATCCCATTGCTATTTTTATCTGACCATTTGTCGTTTTGCCATTAATCTCGCCATTAATCGCATTACTAATCTCCCCACTAATCTCCCCACTAATCAAATCAGATGGTTGAATCGAACTGACAATCTGAGCAAGAATATCCTGGACTTCAATACTCGACCAAATATTCAGCCAGGGACGACCAGCTAGCGTTGCTTGCCAAGTAATTTGGGGATTGGCGATCGCCATCTGTTGAATCGCTAGTTGGATCTTGCGCACTTGTTGCGAGATTGCGGGCAACATTTCTAAGCGCGATGGGCGAGTAGAAAAAATCCGATCGGCGGTAACGATTGTGCCAGGGGCGATCGCGAGGGTTTTGGACGTATATACATTTCCTGCGTAGTCGTAGTTCAACTGCCAACCCGATTGGTCGCTATGCCTGCGACTGCAAATTTGCAGATTGGATAACTGCGCTAAGCTATGCAGGGCTTCTCCTCTAAACCCAAGGCTAGCGATCTGCTGGAGGTCTGCGGCGATCGCAATTTTGCTAGTAGTGTGTGGGGTGGCGGCGCATTCCAGATCTACCAAGCTCATTCCAATACCGTTATCGCGAACTTGAATGCTAAATGTATCCGTGGCGATCGCAATATTGATACGTGTAGCTTGGGCATCGATCGCGTTTTCAGCTAATTCGCGTACCACAGATGCTAGCGAATCAATCACCTCGCCAGCGGCAATTAGGTGGACGACTTCAGTTGGTAGAGCGTGAATTAAGGGCATACTGCCAGGAATGCTAATTGAGTAGTGCAAATGCTTGCTAGATCGAGCATACAATTTTTGTTGTGTCGTAAATCACAATCATGGGGAGAGCGCGATCGCCTCACGATCTTGCCTGCAGCTTCTAAAATGAAGTCAAAATACTTGTAATTTTAGAGGATATCTAATGAGTAGTAAGCGGAAGAGCGTTCAAATGTCTGGTTGGCAATATGTTTTGCTTGGTACTAGCTCTATATTTCTATTAGCGAGCTGTGGCTCTATCCTACCTAGGACTGATACCACATCTCCATCACCTGCAACTGTGGCATCATCATCTCCGTCCCCATCACCCACAACTGTGGCATCACCATCACCATCACCTTCAACTGAGGCATCACCATCACCATCATCTACAACTGTGGCATCATCTCCATCTCCATCACCAACTAACACTGTAAATTCCAATCGAGACTCGACTCGAGTGAAACAAGTAAGAGCCAGAAACTTTACTGGTACTCTCAATCGGGCATCCCGTGCTTACTTTGTGGAAAATCAGCGCTTTACTGGTGACCTTGACAAGGTATTAGCGGGCATCACTTCAAAGCCCAACAGCCCAAATTACGATTTTAGTCTTGCACTAATCGATGAGAAAAAAGCAGTGCAAACTGTTGTGGTTGCCAAGCTAGAAGGGCTCAAAAGCTATACAGGCCTAACTTATGCGATCGCATCCCAATCTCAGGGTTCTGATACTAAGTCTATAGTTTGTGAGAGCGATCGCCCTACACAAGACAAACCCGCCGCACCTGAACTTGTGAATGATGAAGCAAGATGCCCCGCTGGTTATGCACAGCTAAATTCGCGGAGATACTAGCAAGATGCGAAAGAGCATTTACTGGTTGTTTGGTAATGTGGGAGCGCGTTTTGGTGAAGGAATGAGATAAGCCACGATCGCAGCACCAACAAAGCCAGCGACATTGCGCACAATTGGCAATAAATCGCCCGTGCGTGAAACTACAGGGCCAATGCCAAAGGCAATAAGTAACATCCCCCATAGCGGTGTCATTACCAGTGCCCAGCGCCATGCAAAGACCTCTCCTTCATGACGCGGATGCCCTGCATAGCCGAAAATAAATCCGCCCAGCACTGAAGTGATTAATGTCAAAATCCATTGTTCTTTTGGTAAGCCAGGTACTACTTTGCAGCCATCATTAGCTAAGCAGGACTCGATCGCCGAGATCGAGGACAAAATTGATCGATCTTGTCCTTCTTCACGCACATAAAACTGGTTGCCGTAGCGAGACTGGAGTTCGATCCAAAAACCTCTAGGTAAAAGATCGTAGACACCGTCACCCACATTGAAGTTGAGAATATTTCTACCTCGCGCGTCTGCTACCAACATAACGCTACGCTCATTTAATCCCCAAAAATCCTTGACAGCTCTACCAGGAGTCCGATCTACTTGAGTCAGCACGCGCAGCTTCCAGCCAGTTTTCTGTTCAAATTTCGCCAGGTCTTTGTCTAGCTCTGCTTCCTGGAAGTCGTCGAGAAACCGCCCCAGATCGATCACATTAGTCATTTGAGTGGGTAAAAGTTCTGGTGCATCTACAGCTCTTGCCGGGGAAGGATTAGCTAGGGTAATAAGCGCAATCATTACGAGTGCGGCGATCCGCATCCCGATCAGAATCGCACCCAACTTAAAGCTTGCATAAACATGATTTGCAATTTCTGTAAATCTCTGAGCAAAGAGTTGAGGCATAAAACGCATAATCTTGAATATTAAAATTTTTTATATCTTAACTAATTGTAAACTTTGTTCGTAAGTAATAAATCCTATTAAAGTTTGCCAAGCCTGATATTGTGAGTTCCCTTTATGGGGGCATTGCCCCCACACCCCCCGATTCATATTTCATCTAGGATTGCTATAGTGCTCATATCTTGACTAAAGTCCCCTCATTGTAATTTTTTATGACTGCGCTGATTCAGTGGTATCCAGGTCACATCGCTAAAGCTGAAAAAGCGCTGCGCGAGCAACTCAAGCGCGTAGATGTGGTAATTGAGGTCAGAGATGCACGCATTCCCTTTGCCAGTCATCATCCCAGAATGAAATATTGGATCGAAGGGCGATCGCACCTGCTCGTGCTCAATCGCATGGATATGATCCCCAACCATGCGCAATCAAAGCTGGTGACTTGGTTTAAGCAGCAGGAATCCACGATTTATTTCACTGATGCCCAATCAGGCAAAGGTATACAGGCAGTGCTAAAAGCTGCTCAGATGGCTGGCGAGCACGTAAATGAACGGCGACATGGTCGTGGTATGTTGCCCCGTCCGGTTCGGGCTGTGGTGATTGGTTTCCCTAATGTTGGCAAATCTGCTTTGATTAATCGCTTGCTCAATAAACGCGCAGCAGAAAGTGCGAATCGTCCTGGCGTGACCCGTCAACTGCGCTGGATTCGCATCTCCGATCAAATTGAACTGCTCGATACTCCAGGCATTTTGCCGCCCCTTCTAGACGATCAAGAGGCAGCGATGAAACTTGCCATCTGCGACGACATCGGCGAAGCTGCCTACGATCGCACGTTGGTAGCCGCTGCCACCATAGAGCTGCTAATGCAGCTTGGAGTATCGCTAAATGAGCGTTACGGACTTGACTGGCACGACCCGCGCATTACTTCAGGCATGGACTACATTATGGTTCTGGCGCAAAGCGATCGCTACTCAGGTAACTCCGAGCGGGTTGCCAACCTAATCCTGCACGACTTTAGGAAAGGTCGTTTGGGGGCGATCGCCCTAGAACTGCCTGAATAGCGAGATTCTATACAAGGGCTGGTTTGGCGATCGCCTCTTCTAAAGCTTTGATTTGCTCGCTTAAGGAGGGGCCGTAAACTTCGCAGGAATTATTAGGGCTTTCAATTACTTTAATGCGATGTAGTTCAGCGCCAATTTGGCGGATCGGCTCGGTCAGCATCGTTTGGATGTAAACGGCAATATTTTCTGCGGTTGGAACTACTTCGGCAAAGTAGGGAATATCTTTATTCAAGAAAGTATGGTCCATTGGTTCGACTACGTAGCGATCGATCGCGGCTTGAAACTCTACTAGGTCAGCAATCATCCCAGTACGCGGATCGATCTCACCTGCGATCGTCACCTCTAGATGATAGTTATGGCCGTGACCGTTAACACGCGCGCATTTACCGTAGATTGCCGTGTTTTCTTCTAGACTAAGGCGATCGGATGCGAGACGGTGTGCGGCGGAAAAATGAGTACTAACTGTCAGATGTGCTTGCATTTCTTTACCTTGATAATCTGCCCAAAGCTCGGGATGTTCAAATAGCTGAATGCTCACCAAGGGTAGGTGAGGTAAGAGGCGCTGCCAGATTACTCTGGCAATATTTTCAGTAGTTGGCAGCGTTTGCTCAAACTCAGGCCAAGCTGTGTTGAGATAGCTAAAGTTAAGCTGGGAAACGACCTCCCTGGCAATTGTGTGCTTAACATCGGATAGGTTCAGAACCATACCGTTAGGATCGATTTCCCCCGCCATTGACACATATAGAACATAGTTATGTCCGTGGCCAGGAAAATTGGTGCAAGCTCCAAATTGTCGATCGTTTTCGGTTGCCGAAAGTTCAGGCAGCCAGTACCGATGACTTGCAGAAAACTCGGCACGTCGATTAATTACACATCTAAGCATTAGATTGTGGGGTAAGGACTATTAGGTTTCCTTTAATAAGTTAGCACTTAGGCAGAAATCCGTTATCTATTGCAAGTTGTAGTTAGTAGCAGTATCTCATCTAGCTCGGTAGATTATTTTGACCAACTGTTCAAATCGGTCATGGAGTCTAAATCAAGATTTGCTAGGGTGCTAGGATCGCCAACCACTGAATTAAGGTTGGATAGGGTGCTGGCATCACCAACCACTGATTTGATGCCCTCAAGTGTGGACGCGATCGCTCTGGGATCCATAAACAATACTTTGCTACTGCCACTGCTACCGATCGCTGCACCCATGTCAATGTAATTTTGGGCGAGCAAAAATTGCAGGATGGACGGAGCTTGGGGATTGTCTTTGCTGGATTGCAACAAGATTTGGAGTGCTTGGGCTGTACCTTGCGATCTCAACACCTTCTCTTGTCGCTCTGCCTCTGCTTTGAGGATTCTTGCTTGCTTCACACCTTCGGCCTCTAGAATGGCAGCCTTTTGGGCGGCATCGGCAGTGAGAAGCTGAGCATCGGCTTGCCCACGAGCTTTGTTAATCGCAGATTCACGCTCGCCTTCAGAAGTTAAAATTGCCGACCGTTTTTTCCGCTCGGCGGTCATTTGCAGCTCCATCGATTCTTGCACTGCCTTGGCGGGCAAAATATCGCGCAACTCAACACGAGTAACTTTTACGCCCCAGGGATCGGTGGCTTCATCAAGATCGCGCAGCAGGATCTCATTAATTTGGTTGCGCGCCGTAAAAGTTTGATCTAGTTCCAGACTGCCAAGCTCAGCCCGAATTTGCGTCAGCACAATATTGGTCATGGCTTGACGCAAATTCTCGACGCGATACCAGGCTTTTTCCATATCGACGATGCGCCAGTAGATTACGGCATCAGCGGCGATCGAGACGTTATCGCGAGTAATGCACTGCTGCGGTGGAATATCCAATACCTGCTCTTTAACAGTATTGCGATAGGCAACTCGATCCATCACAGGCATGATAAAACTAAGTCCAGGTGAAAGCTTGCGACTATATTTACCAAGAGTTTCGACGAGAGCTTCCTCCCCTTGACTGATCACCTTAATCGAATTCCAGCTAGCTACCACGCTCACAAATATAAAAGCAGTTAAGCCACCAAAAAAGTCCATAATTCTTGCTGCTCCTCAATAACTTAAAAATTAGAATCTCACTATTTAGATAAACTAATCATGCTCTGCCAGCCATTTCTCCGGCACAACAATCAAAGTTGTACCTTGACGGCGCAGAACATAAACCTTTTGCGCCTCAGGTATAGCGATTTTGACATCATCACAACGGGCTTTCCAGGATACACCCTCATACTTGACGCGCCCGCATTGGCCAGCTGGAATCTCCGTAGTAGTTACCCCTTCTACTGCTTCTGCTAGCTTTTTAGAGTCTAGGGGTACAAATCGACGAAGAAGCAAGGTTAATAATGCCGACAGAGCTATCCATATGACAACATGAACAGCAGTAAGAGGTACTACGAGTGCGACAAGTGCTACCACTAAAGCGCTAAGCCCCATCGCACCAGCAATTAGGAATGTCGGTAAAGGTACAAGCAACTCTAACAGCAGGAGCCCCAAGCCGATCGCAAACCAGATTTGACTAGGTGTCAAGTTCATATATTGATACATCAATACTTAATGAATAACACATCCGATGGAATTCGGATCGCGGGGATGCACAAATTCTAAAAGTAATAATCCTCACTACAAGCAACCTGCCTATTAATATGGTTGCGTATTAGGTTTATGGAGATTGGGCAAGCGTCTAAAATATTAGTATAATGTCTGAGATTGGTGAAATTCTCAAAACCTCTTTCTTCCTATAGTAATCCTATATGAATTGTAAGTTGGGGGCGCAGCCCGCATAACCCACCAAGGTGTTCTACTCCTTCACCCCTAAATAAATAAAAACTGATTGATATAGTACATAGAAAGCTCTATTTTGTGATTTTATGGATTTTCAAAACTTATCTGCAGAAGACCTAGATCGCATTGTAGAAATGGCTTGGGAAGACCGCACCAGTTTTGATATCATTCAGCAGCAGTTTGGTGTTTCTGAACCAGAAGTAATTAAAATTATGCGCCAAGCTATGAAGCGCTCTTCTTTTTTGATGTGGCGTGAGCGCGTCCAAGGTAGAAAAACTAAGCATAAGCTGACTTCCGCCGCTCGAAGATTTACTTGCGATCACTCAAATTTTTAAAATTGGCACAGGTGACCATCGCTAGATTTGACTAGTAGCACATAGATGTAGCAATCCTTTATGAATTGCAAGTTGGGGGTGTGGGGACTGCTCTCCCACGAAGGGTTTCCACCCCTTCACCCTGAACAAATAAAAATTAATTACTAAAGCATGAATAACTGGGAAAACTTTCTAAAAAATCGAGGGGAATGGCATGGTAGCTTCGTCCAAGTGTCTCCATCAGGCGAACTACTAGATTCCGTCTCTTCTATTCTGACTATCGAAGTAGTTGAAGGCGATCGCTTGGCTTTGTTTCGCCTAAATCGCTATGGTGCTGGTGGATATAGCGAACCACCAATCTCTGAAACCGTCCAGGAATATCGCTCCATCGGCAGACATAATATCTTTTTTGATACAGGTGCATTTTCTAAAGGAACTATTCAACTGGCACCTTTTTCGGAGTTTATTACCGAATTTGGATTTATTAATAAGAACCGGCGATTGCGGTTTGTCCAATTTTTTGATTCGGAGCATTATTTTACGCGCTTAGTTCTGATTCGCGAACATAGGTATCAAAGCAATGCTCCAGAACGTCCACACTTAACTGTCGAGCAATTATTGGGTGAATGGGAGGGAGAAGCGGTGACAGCTTATGCGGACTTGAGCGCTCCAGAAATCTGTAAAACCCATTTAAAAGTTCAGCAAATTGACAGCGATTGGATTGAGCAAACATTATCTTGGGGCGATCGCAATATTTCCTCGATCGCCAAAATTAGCTCAGGAAAACTGTACTTTGGCGAAGGGGAAACCGCCCGCGAGATTCTTTTATTGCCCGATGGCGGGTCGAGTAATGTCCCAGTGCAGATTCAACGGCATCAGCCGTTTTTTGTGGAAGTGGGATGGCTGATAAGCGATCGCGATCGCCAGCGACTAATTCGCAGCTACACCGACAAAGGTGAATGGGTTAGCTCCACTCATACGATCGAGCGCAAGATCGGATCTTAGGGGTTGTCAGACCAGCGCTGAACGTAATCCCCCAAAGGATCGTAGTCTTTAGCCTGCTTTGCAATATTAAATACTCGCGAACTTCTTGCATCGTTACCAACCCCAGCGATGTAGTTCCAGTTGCCCCAATTACTCGCCACATCGTAATCTAATAGCAAAGACTCAAACCACTCTGCGCCCCAACGCCAGTCAATCTGCCAACTCTTGCTTAAAAAACTTGCCACATTCTGCCGCCCACGATTTGACATAAATCCTGTAGCTAGCAGTTCTCGCATATTAGCATCCACAAATGGAACGTCAGTTTGGCCGTAACACCAAAGTTCAAAGCGTTTCCTGTCTTGCTGCCAAGACAGGCGCTCACCGCGCAAGCCACTTTGCCGAAACAGGCGATCGCCATGTTTAGCTGCCATAAAGGCAAAGAAGTCTCGCCATAGCAATTCAAAAATCAGCCAGTAAGTTGACTCATTCTGAATGCGATCGCTTTCGTATTTCTTCACTTCTGCATAGATATAGCGAGGCGATAGACATCCCATTGCCAGCCAAGGTGAAAACTTGGATGAATAATCAGCTCCGATTAGACCATTTCGAGTTTCCTTGTAGAAACGAAGCAGATCTTGCTGCCAGAAGTATTGCTTTATTCTGTTTAAGCCTGCTGTTTCACCTCCAACAAAAGGAAAGACTCCCCGCGAATCATAAATCGGCTCGGTCAAGCCATAATCGGCAAGCATAGGAATCTCTCCTAACTCAATCCCTTCAACACTTGGCAATAGCTCTGGTGCGGGTAAGATAGCTTGCACTACCAATCCCTTAGCTTCAATAATCTGCCGAAATTTGGTAAATAACTCTGGCACCTCGCTCAAGGTCATGGGAAGATCTACGGGGCTACACAAAGTATGTCCCCACCAAGATTTGCATGGTACAGGGCTATTGCGGATAACTGCTTGCTCCACTGCCTGCTCTTCGGCAGTGGGATATGTATGAAAATAAACAGAAGTGATATTAAGTTCCTGAATTAGTTGCGGAATTAACTGTTCGGGAAAACCCTGACGCACAAGCAAATCGCTGCGGCGCGATCGCAAACTCTGGCGCAAATCTTGTACGCTTTCTCGTAAAAACTGCGCCCGAAACTTACCCGTCTTTGGAAAGCCTTGCGAGGTCTGACCAAACAGGCGATCGTCAAAGCAGTAAAATGGGACAATCTCTGCTCCCTCAAGAACCGCATCACTCAGGGGTATATGATCGGTTATTCTCAGATCTTGACGATACCACAGCAAAATTCGTTGGCGCATTCTAGAAATCATTTGAACTTTCTTAAATAACAGACCTTACGTAGAACTAATGGAAGATCCATATTAAGGGGGGGTGAGTCACAGCCCTAATTGAGGGCACAGCCCTCAAACTCCTTCACACGATGCTTTTTAAAATTATTACCTCAAATAGAGACATCAGGCGTAGGTAGATTGCGACTATTTCTTCGACATTTTTCCGAACAATAACGCACGTCATTCCAATTGTTACGCCATTTTTTGCGCCAAGTAAACGGAAGTCCGCATACTGGACATGTCTTAACTGGAAAATCTCTCTTTTTTCTCATAGCTGGCATATGATCCCTATCAAACCTTGACCTGAAAGCCTTTTCAAATTGATCGTACCTACCGCATAGACTAGACCGTCCAAAGATTCCCCAACATCTTGCATCACACAAGCAAAAAGACTGCCATCATTGACATCGCCTACAGTTGAAGTAGCAGCGTTTTCAGTTGCGATCGCTTTCAACTTTTCCTCGTCTCATCCAACCAAATGAAGATTGTAACCTCGTGCATTAATCAATTGATCTATGTCTGAGCCGATACCTCCAGAACCACCATAAATTAGAACTTTGCGTGTCATAGATACTTAATCTTAGTTAATTAAATTCCTATGTTTAATAATGTCCAAAGGGTCTAAAAAACAAGTATTTGTGTAACATTACCTTAACTTTTTCAGCAACAAGGCAAAATTTATTCGCCATTGGCTCGTAAAATTAACTTGATACACATTTAGACAAATTGTCAGGAGATCTCCGATGCCTGTTGCAGTTGGAGTAATAGAAACAAGTGGTTTTCCGTCAGTGCTAGCGGCCTCAGATGCCATGGTTAAAGGCGGTAGAGTAACACTCGTACATTTTAGCCTAGCCGAGAGTGCTCGCTTTATTGTGGCAATTCGCGGTAGTGTTTCTGAGGTTAAACCAGCAATGGAAGCAGGTATTGAGGCGGGGAATAAAGTTCCTGGTGGAGAGGTAGTTACTCACTACATCGTGCCTAACCCTCCCGAAAACCTTGTGGGAATTTTGCCCATTGACTACACACCTGTAGATGCCCCATTTCGCTAACTATCCATTAACTATAGCGATCGCCAATTAGGTTAGGACGGGGCGTGGGGGCAATGCCTCCACACCCCCAAATAAAATCTGTCAATTACGATCTAGTCGGTGGCTATAAAAGGAGACAGAATAACTAGTAAAGTTTGTTGGGTGTGTTTTTTGAGGGTTTCAAACCCATCAAAAAATTCTTGAGCGAACACTAGATTAGGCTGAGCTAGAAAGTTAACATTTAGGTCTTGTTCTGCTAACAAGTAACTAAAACTCATACAATTAAGTCCCAGCAATTGCAGAATTTACCACCACAGAAAGGAGATTTATAAAAATGGCACAGCAGGCAGTTGGCGCACTGGAAACAAAAGGTTTTCCAGGAGTTTTGGCGGCAGCAGATGCTATGGTGAAAGCCGGTCGAGTAACTTTAGTCGGTTATCTGAGATGCGGTAGCGCCAGGTTTTGCGTTCTGATCAGAGGAGATGTATCTGAAGTAAAAGCCTCAATGGACGCTGGCATAGTTGCAGCAGAAACTGCCTATGGTGGAGTATTAGAAACATGGGTAATTATTCCTCGCCCCCACGAAAATGTTGTGGCGGTTCTCCCGATCGACTTCACAGCGGAAGTGGAATTATATCGTCAGGCAGCAGAAGGTATGAGGTTACCTGGCAGATCGTAATAGCTCTATAGCAAATTTTAGTAATCCAACCGCAGATCTTGGCAAATTACAAAGAACAAATCTGGCGCTATCTTAAACGAGGTTTGATTGCCCTTGTTGTAATTTACCTCATTTATGCGCTCAGGCAAACTGTGCAGTTAATGCTGGTCAGTCTGTTTTTTGCTGCTGCTATTTCTCCCCCTGTAGAAGCGATGGAGAGATACGGTATTCGCCGAGGCGCTGCGATCGCGATTATTTACGTTGCCTTATTACTGGTGTTGGTGCTAACCGTCGCACCTGCACCAAGAATTTTGCTGGAACTCGGCCAGTTTCTTACCAACTTACCTGAGCTGGTAAAGCAGATTCCATTACCAACTCAACCATTCTTGAATATCGATCCGCAGCGGCTTAACGAGCTCATCCAGCCAAAGGTGATTTTGGATCAAGTTCAAACATTTGGGAAAGAGTTGGCTAGTCAGACTCTCAACTTCACGCTTAGCTTCGTAAATGGACTCGGCATAGCGTTGTTCAGTATGTTGATCACTGGCTATATGGTAGTAAATGCTAAAGAGCTGTTACGTAAAGTACTTCGGCCATTTTCTCTAGAAGTGCGAATTGAAGTCTATACATTAATTCCTCCAATTACTCGCTGCTTGGGTGCCTATGTGTTGGGACGCATTGGTACATCAGCACTACTAGGCTTTTGTACATTTCTTGCCATTGGGTTCTTAAAGGTCCCATTTGCAGGGGCACTTGGCTTACTAGTAGCAGTTGCCAACCTGATCCCTTTTGTTGGGCCAATCCTGGGGTTAATTCCGATGGTGATTGCGGCGTGGGGGATGGGGCCAGTTACAGTATCTCTGGTAATCGGAATATCGTTTACATTCCAGCAGATTGAGGCATTTGTCTTACAACCTTGGCTGGTAGGACCATATCTCAATCTCGATCCATTCGAGTTGCTGCTTTCTATCATTGTTGGTGCGGAACTGATGGGCGTGGTCGGCGCGTTGATTGCTCCTCCTGTAGCTGGAGTTGGGCGCATTGTCTTCAATCATTTTTATGGTCATAAGTTTATGACTGAAGAACCAGTAGATATGGCAGTCAAAGCTCTGCCTCCAGAACGCAGCAACCCTGAGTCATAAAACTTTATCGAAATCTGTTAACTTTGCCGCTGCTGCCAATGAAGCAGGTATTAGTCGCATTTATGGCGGCATCCACTTCCTCGCCGCTGATGTCGATGGTCTTGCCAGTGGACTTTTTTATGGGCGATCGTCTAGTGTGTGTGTAATGTGGGAATTCTACACAACTACCATTTTTTTTGAGCTACGGTTAACAGAGGGATTACCGTCTCTTTAGATCGAATTTATCGAATTCTAATCATTAGTCCTTGCGTGTTTACTGAAATAACCGAACTAGTTGAGTCCATTTATCTCCATATTCCCTTTTGCCGAAGGCGCTGCTTTTACTGTGATTTTGCGATCGCCATCGGTGGAGAAGAATTAAAGACGCGCTATGTCGAGGCAATTTGTCAGGAGATCGATCTGACTGCATCTCAAGTTGCGATCGCTAACCGTCAGCCTTTACAAACGATATTTTTTGGCGGTGGCACACCCTCATTACTGGATCCGCGACAGATTTTGACGATCCTGGAGGTGGTTGCTCGCAATTTTGGCATCGCAGCGGAGGCCGAGATCTCTTTGGAAGCGAATCCTGGCACAGTAACGCCAGAGAGTTTACAGGGCTATAAATCGGCTGGTGTCAATCGCATTAGTTTGGGAGTGCAGGCATTTCAACTTGAACTGCTCGATCGCGCTGGGCGCGGCCATGATGTTGATGAGATCTACGCTGCGGCAGAGGCGATCGCGCTAGCTGGGATTACAAATTTTAGCCTAGACTTGATTTCGGGATTGCCCAATCAAGATATGAGTCAATGGCAGGATTCGCTCACGCGAGCGATCGCCCTCCAACCAACCCACATCTCCGTCTACGATCTAACGATAGAGCCTGGAACTGATTTTGGTAAACGCTATCAAGCAGGCGATCGCCCACTGCCCAGCGAAGAAGCCACAGTGGATATGTTCCTATTGGCACATGAGCAATTGCAGGATGCAGGCTACGAGCATTACGAAATTTCCAACTATGCCCGTCAGGGCTATCAATGTCGGCACAATCTTGTCTATTGGCATAACCGTCCTTTTTATGGTGTGGGGATGGGAGCTACCAGCTATATCGAGAAGTGCCGCATCGACCGACCGCGTAAAATGAGAGACTATTTCGAGATGATCGATGCTTGGCGCGATCGGGGTATTGTTCCTACAGTACTCCCTGGCCTGCCTAATACCGAACTACTCGACACAATGATGCAAGGCTTGCGTTTGGCCGAAGGTATTAGTCTCGATCGCCTGCGGCAAAATTATGGTGATGCTTTAGTAGAGACAGCCTTGAACTGCTTGCAATCATACTTTCACAAAGGATGGGTTAAAATCTCTGGTGATCGTCCAGCCCACTTGATGCTAACAATCCCAGATGGTTGGCTATTTTCAAATGAGGTGATTGCCGATCTGTTTGCCGCTCTAGAGTAGCTCTCTTAACCTAAACATTATCTCTAGAGCCCTATCCAGAATTCTCGATAAACTCCTATAATCAATGATACAAAAAGTAATAATCGTCCAGGCAAAAAACTGAATGTCCTTTGACTTCATATCTTTGGAAGCGATTCAGAACCTCGCTCACACTTATGGTTACTGGTTTATCTTCTTCGGGATCATGCTCGAAAATGCTGGTATTCCCATTCCTGGAGAGACAATTACGTTAGTTGGTGGTTTTTTCGCAGGTAGTGGAGAGCTAAGCTACGTTTTCGTGCTTGGATGTGCTATTTGCGGTGCAATTATTGGTGATAACTGTGGCTATTGGCTTGGGCGATGGGGCGGTATAAAAGTCCTAGAAAAAATTGGCAAGTTATTTCGCCTCAGCCACGAAGATATTACTAGAGCTAGAGAAAAATTTATTGGCAACGCTGATCGCGCCGTATTTTTTGGTAGGTTTATCGCTCTGCTACGTGTTTTTGCAGGACCAGTGGCAGGATTATCAGGTATGCCATATGGACGCTTTTTGTTTTTCAATGCAGCGGGAGCGATCGCCTGGGCATTAACGATGACTAGCCTTGCCTACTTTGCCGGCAGCTTTATTCCGCTTAATAAGTTAGTTGGTTATATAGCAAGATTCGGGATATTTGCCCTAATTGCTATATTCGTTTGGTTATCAGTACCGCCATTATTAAGGGCGATCGCAAAACGTCGAGCAGATCGCGTAAAGTCCATCGAAATTCCGCCCAACACTGCAAATAGCAAAGTTCAGGATAGCTAAGTTAACAAACTGGTTTATAGCAACCAGTTTTTATTTGTTTAGGGATGAAGGGACACAGCCACCACGCCCCCAGCTTGTAGTTCATATAGGATTGTATATCAGCATTAGTTCGGAGCGCATGAGGATGAAGCATCTTGACCATAATGCTCATTTCCGCAGATACAAGACAGGTCGAAGGCAGAAACAAAGCCTGAACGCTAGCGTCCAGGCTTAAGTAACAACAAAAACAGATGGGCCGAGCTGGATTTGAACCAGCGTAGGCGTAGCCAGCGGATTTACAGTCCGCCCCCATTAACCACTCGGGCATC
>JANMRU010000240.1:0-9423 GCA_031388585.1 Pseudanabaena sp. SOY_30_concoct_251
AACCCTTCCTGGTATGCTATTTCTATCGCTTCTCGATGAATTCCTGGCATCTCTTTTTGTTTTACTTATCTATCCTTACTTCCTTTTGTTGTTTTATTCTGTATCTTTTGATTCTGAGTAGTTACGAAAATTCACAATAAAGGGGTAGAGTACAACTCTAAATTGGGCTTTAAATAACTCTGTTAATTCATCTCACTTGAGTTACCCAGCATTGCTACAAAAAAAATCGCGCTCAGCTCTCAAAGCCAAAAAGGTTCCACTACGTGTCGTCCTAGTGGTGAGATTTGTGGTGCAAATTGTAGGAGCTGTAGGGCTAACTGGATTTCTGGCCTGGCGCAATGGAGAACAAACCGTCAACGATCTGTCACTGCAACTGCGCAATCAAGTCAGTACACAGGTGACACTGTATCTCAGGCATTTCCTGGAAAAGCCTGAATTAATCAATCAATTTAATGCCAAGGCTGTGCAGCTCGGCCAGATTAAACTAGAAGATTCTGCAGGCTTAGAGCGCCATCTCTGGAATCAAGTACAATTATTTACTTCTGTATCCTATATCCAATTTGGTGCCGAAACGGGGGAATTTGTTGGGGTCGAACACCAAGAGCGGAACCGGGTCGATATTACCATTTCTGGTAAATCAACTAATAGTAACTTCTCCACATATTCTACTGATAAAAACGGCAAGCGCACTCAACTAATCAGTTCAAAGCCCAATTACGATCCTCGTCAACGTCCCTGGTATACTTCCCCAGTCAAAGCGGGTAAATCTGCTTGGAGTCAAATCTATGTCTACTTCAGCTCGCCGAAGCTGGCTATTTCCAAAGGATTACCTCTGTATTCCGCCACAGGCAAGTTACTTGGAGTCACCGCTGTCGATCTTTCGCTGGCACAAATTGACGCATTTCTCCAAGAGCTAAAAATTGGGAAGAGCGGCAGGGTTTTCCTCTTAGAGAGATCGGGGAATTTGATTGCGGACTCCACTCCTGATAACCCGTATGCCATCCAAAACGGCAAAATAGAGCGGATTAATGCGAAAAATAGTTCTAATTATCTGCTCAGATCTACGATCGGTCATTTCAATTCAGAAGTTGGAGATCTCAACAACCTAAAAGTAGCGCAGAGTTCTGAGTTTGAGATCGATGGCGATCGCCTTCTCTGGCAGGTAATTCCTTTTCAGGATGGACAAGGTATTGATTGGTTGATTTTGGTGGTCGTACCTGCCTCGGATTTTACGCATGAAATTGACAAAAATAATCGCGATACCTTACTACTCTGCTTGCTTTCACTCGGTATTGCGATCGCCTTAGGTAATTTCACCGCAATTACGATTGCCAGACCGCTATTACGCCTGTGCGAGGCTAGTAGAGCGATCGCGGATGGAGATCTCGATCAAAATGTGGAAGTAAGCAATATCGAAGAACTGGATGTGCTAGCTCAATCTTTCAATCAAATGTCCGAGCAACTACAGAAAGCCGATCGCCTGAAAACCGACTTCCTTTCTAACATCTCTCATGAATTGAAAACTCCCCTTGTATCTATTTTAGGATTTACCAAAGTAATTGATAAAAAATTTGATGACGTTGTTGTCCCACTAAAGGAGTTTGAGGATAAGAAAATCCAGAAATCGATCAGACAAATTAAGGAGAATCTAGGAATTGTCACATCTGAGAGTCAGCGATTAACAGCAATTATTACCAATGTTTTGGATATTACCAATTTAGAGGCTGATAAGGTAGCTTGGGATATGCAAACTATCGATATGGGTGAGTTGCTAGAGCAAGCAGTCGCAGATCATCAGGCTAAGTTCGAGCTCAAAGGTTTATTGTTGCTGACTGAGATCGAACCTGATTTGCCAAAAGTCGAAGGCGATCGCGATCGCCTTCGACAAGTTATATCCAACTTGCTATCAAATGCCCTGAAATTCACCGAAACTGGCAGCGTTACCTGTAGGGGCAGAACGAAGCAAGATTCCTCGCAGGATGGGAATCGTAGCTTAATTGTCAGCGTTTGCGATACTGGCATTGGCATTAGCGAAGAAGATAGTTCGCAAGTATTTGAGAAATTCAAACAAGTTGGCGATCTGCTCACCGGCAAACCTCAGGGGACTGGCTTGGGCTTACCGATATGCAAAGAAATTATTGCCCATCACAGCGGTAAGATTTGGTTTGAGAGTGTGCCAGAGCATGGCAGTACTTTCTCTTTTACATTGCCAATCTCCATCCAAGCAGCTTAGCAAAAAGATAGATAACCATTATCCTTTAGTTTTCAATTTCTGTTCTAAGCCTGTACGATAACCCGCAAGAAAGCTATCATTTGGCGAAATCTGTACAGCTCGTTTATATGCCTCAAGAGCTTCTTCATTGCGAATCAGTTTCTCTAGCGCGAAGCCGCGATGAGCATGGGAATAAGCATCATTTGGATTCAACTGGATTGCTTTGTCAGCAGATTCCAGTGCTTCATTGTAACGCTCCAGAAAATTGAGTTGGGCGCTCCGACCCTTCCAAGCAAAGTCAAGATTGAGATTAATCTCTGTGGCGCGTTCGTATGCCGCCAGTGCTTCTTCATAACGCTTTAGCTGTTCAAGGGCATAGCCCCGATTGGCAGAAGCATAGGCATTATTAGAATTCAATGCGATCGCCTTGTCAGCCGCATTTTTGGCCTCTTCATACTGTTTCAGCGAATTGAGCGCGGAGGCGCGCCAACTCCATGAGCGATCGTTATTAGGATTAATTGCGATCGCTTTATCAAACTCTGCTAATGACTCTGCATATTGCTTTTCAGTCCATAATTTCTCCCCTCGATCGACGATCGCATCAGTATTGGCACCAGTAGGTGTGCTATTGGGAGTGACTGAGGGAGTAGGAGTAGGAGTAACTGAGGGAGTAGGAGTAACTGAAGCAACAGGAGTTGGCGGGGTAACGACTAGCTGCGATTTCCAAACTGGAGATATAGTCAGACCTGCTCCAATTACTGTACCGATGATGCCAAGCCCTGCCATGATTGGTATTAATTTGAATGGCTGTGGCTTATCAACTGCTGTTTCAGCAACTTTTTGACCTAGAGCGCCTAGTACCTCACTGGCCGACTGATAGCGATCTCGAAAATGCGATCGCACCATCTTGTCAATTACTTTGGCGGTAGCCTCGCTGACCTGGGCCTGCGATCGCCACGAAATCTCACCTGTAGTGATATCTTCCTTCAGCTGCTCTGGTCGCGTACCAGTCAATGCCTGGATTGCCGTCATCCCCAAAGCATAAATATCACTGCTAAAGCGGGGTTTGCCCACGGCTTGTTCGCCCGGCATATAACCTGGTGTCCCGATCGCGACGGAACTACCTGACTGCGCTGGCATATTTGTAACGAGGGAGCGAATTTCCTTCACTGCGCCAAAGTCTATCAATGCTAATCTATTGTCACTAAAGCGTCGAATGATATTCGCTGGCTTAATATCGCGATGAATTACATTTTGCTGGTGTACAAACTCCAGAATTCCTAAGGTGTCTCGCAAAAAAGCCAGCACCTGTGGTTCGCCCCAGCGATTTCCTGGCAACAACTCCTGGCTTAAATCTCTGCCCTCTACAAATTCTTGGACTAAATAAAACTGCTGGTTTTCTTCAAAATGAGCCATCAGCCGAGGAATCTGGTGGTTGCTACCCAACTGATATAGTACAGCGGCTTCTGTATCAAATAGTCGTTTTGCTGTCTGTAGGACAAATGGGTCTTGTGATTGCGGCTTTAGGCGCTTCACTACACATTTAGGGGAGCCAGGAAGGTCTCGATCTTCAGCTACATAAGTCTCGCCAAACCCACCACTGCCAAGCTGTTTGAGAATTGCATAGCGTCCTCGGAGTATGGTGCCAATCATAATGCTTCAATACCCAGTTTATTTCAATTTACTACATTCCGACTAGGCAATTGCTTTCGGCAATTTCTGAGATAGGGAGATCGCGGTACTGCACAAAACAAAACTCGGATCGAGGCAATAGCATTCTGTTAATGGTACGGTTCAGAACCTAATTTGGATTTGATCTAGTGCCAAAACTTTGTAAGTAGGTTCGAGAGACCGGTAGTACAAGCTAAAATAGCAGGGTTGAAAAATGGCTCTAGTTTGCCAAAGTATACGGAAAAGTTAATGAGAGTAACACAAGTCGCAATCAGACCTTCGACTGCATCCGATGCGGCGGGAAGACCTTCATTAACTCCTGAGTTATTAGCTGCGACAGGAGCTAGATACTCTCGCAACAATGAGGGATTAGAATCGATTATTAGCAAAATCAATCCTGATAATCCTGATGCTTCTGTTGACTCAATTTTTCGGATGGTTGACTACGGTCATCAGTCAATCCTGGACATGGTTCCTGTCGCAATGTTCATTGATGACATCTCGATCTGGCTGGCGTACTACATTTGGTCACTGTGCCCAACGGCTGGTGGTCAGGAATCTTCTACTAGATATATTAAGATCTCACCTGACAGTGTAATTTCTCCAGAACTTCTAGGTATTCCTGAGGGAAAAATTAGTGAATGGCGTCAGCTCATTGACCGAGCATTTGAAAGCTATAGTACTGCTCTAAGTTTTTGGGAAGCGATCGCCCAAAAGCATCCAGAAGTAACAAAGATTCCGCCTTCTCTATTAGCCGAAAATTCCGAAAATTCGAGAAGAAAAGTTGGCAGGATGCTGAGAAACTATGCATTTGACAGAGCGCGATACTTTTTGCCGATCGCCGCGTCCACCAATATTATGCTGAGCATGTCGGCAAGAGGATGGGTGCAATTATGTCAGTACTTACTTTCGAGTCCATTAAAAGAACCAAATCTGCTGGGTGAAAAAATTAAGCACGAGTTAAGCCTTTCGACTTCTCGAATGCTTAAACATGCAGTCGAAAAAACATCAATTGTGCAAGGTTTACAGCAAGAGTTTAATCACTTAGTTGCAAAAGCTTCTTTACTCTCATCCCTCGATCTTTCAGACCCTAAAAACCTCACTACAGTACCTTGTGAGGCATTCCTAGATATTCAAGCTCCTTTAGATATTCTTGAAAACAACATAGTAGAATCTCTTCAGTTCCATGACAATCGCTACTCTTGGGTAGGTAGTAGTTTGCAAAGAATATCAGTGCGATTTGGCTGGAGTGCCGTTGCTTTCGCCGAAATTAGAGATCTAAACCGCCATAGAACGGGAACAAAGTACTGTCCATTTGTGCCACAGGGTTTCTATGCTGCACTCGACCAAATTCCCGAAAATATAGAAGAATATGCCAGCGATCAATCTCTACTTCAAAGCTTGAGTGGGATTGGCGCACAGTCTATCTCTACTGCCCGCAACTTGATGTGCGATCGCGACCACAGCTATATCTACTGGTTGTTGCTAGGGGCACAGTTCCCTTTTGAACATTTAACCACTGGGGACAAATTCATTTATGAAGCGGAGCTGAGAACGGGAACAGGAGCTCATTACAGATACGCTAAACATCTACATGATGTACTCGATCTATGGTTCCAGAAGTATCCTGTCAGTCAAAGCTTTGTCTTGGAAGGAACCAGCGAGCCAGAGTAATATTGTTGACCTCTTTTACAGGAAACCATACACTGACAGTAACATTTGCTCAAGAATTTACTGGATATGCTTAGCAACCCTGATTGGACTTTACCAATTGCACCAAATGTAAATTTTGAATGGCTTAGCCCATCTGGCATCTCCAACGATATTCTTGAGGAATGTGCTCAACTATATTCTGGACACTATGGCAAGTGGGGTAAGAATGCTAAGAATGGTGTCCATCCTGGTAATTCAATCAAACTTTCATCCCTTCGCCTTCAAGACTTAATAGCTGGATCAAATAGTCAAGTAGCAATTGCAAAAGATAATGAGGCTATTGTTGGCTATGCATTTGCCAAGCAGCTAAAACTTCCAGGCAAGGGATTGGTCTCTTGGGTTACACAACTTGTTGTTCATACAAACTATCGGCATAACGGCATTGCCAAAAGACTTCTGAACGGAATCTGGGGTTTTTCCAATCATTATGCATGGGGCATAGTAACTGCTAATCCATATGCAGTTAAAGCCTTAGAAAAAGCAACCCGCAGACGATGCGATCCAAATTATATTCAACATCTAGGCAACCAAGTTTTGGATCCTGGCAAACAAGCCATTAGCTATGTTAGTGATGCTAAACCAGCATTTGAGCAAAATCTTAGTGTTATCGATACTAGGTTTTACGTGGACACTTCTGAGTTTTCTCTTAACCAAAACTGGAAGCAAGACTGGAAGCTTGGAGATTTAAAACCTGGGCAAGAATGGTTTGCTTTTACATTTCTAGAACAGGATGAATTTCCATTAATGCCTCAGGAACTAGATGTTATCTTGGCAGATGCAGACCAAATTGTGCAAAGAGCATATGCAGGAATGACGCTTGATTCTGCTCATCCTTGGATCAATCATACGAGTAAAGAAGTTGAATATCTCTTTGATTTGCAAGTAGTAAAACCTGGATATAACGTCATTGATTTTGGCTGTGGCTCTGGGCGTCATGCAACTGAACTTGCGCAGAAAGGATGTAATGTTACTGGAGTTGATTTTGTTGAAACGCTTATTGCTAAAGCCCGTGAGCAAGCTCAGCAACTTAGCCTAGATAATTTGACAAGGTTTATTCATGGTGATTGTAGAAACATCAACTTAGAGGTGGAATTTGATGCAGCGATATGCCTTTATGATGTAATCGGGTCATTCCCAAATGAGAATGAAAATATTAAAATCATAGAGAACTTAGTTCGACACGTTAAGGTAGGCGGCTTTGTTCTGATCTCAGTCCTTAATTACAGACCTACTTTAGATCTAGCGAAATATAAAGTTAACCTTTATGAATCTACAAAAACTCTCCTGGATTTGCCACCCAGCAAAACTATGCAAGATTCAGGGCAGATATTTAATCCCGATTATTACTTGATTGATAATTCTACAAATATTGTTTATCGAAAAGAGCAGTTTGATTTGCCTGGGATAGAACTTCCATGCGAGCTTGTGGTTCGCGATCGCAGATATTTACTGAACGATTTAATCAAAATGTGCTCAAATGTCGGATTAGAGATGGTATTTTGCAAGCCTGTTCAAGCAGGGAAATGGTCGCTTGAGCCGCCTCTTGAAGAAAACTCTCCTAAAGCAAAAGAGCTTTTGTATTGCGGAAGAAGAGTTAACAATGGAAATTCAACACTAAATACTACTCAGATGAGTAACCATCAACTTAATCTCTTTTCTCCTACAAAAACTTTGTAAATTCTTTGCGCTTTTTTGTTTGAATACGCCCAATCAGAACTATCCCTCACAACCAGAATTAACCGCTGTAACAGAGATGTTCCACTATTCCTAAACTGTGTAGTGTCCTCAACGTATAGTGCTGATTGGGTAGCTGGCACCTATGACATGACTAAAACGGAATATCGTCAAATTGTGGCTCTGGCTCTACTGGTGAAGCTTTAGGAACGGATGCTGTAGAAGATTTAGGTTTGCTGCTTGATTTACTGGCTGTCGGAGCGGCAGTGCTAGAAACGCTAGCAGCGTCAAACTGACCTTGACCTGAGCCAAGTGCATGAATCCTGACCGCTGTCATTTCCGCTCGCTTCTCTTTGAAACTGCCGCGATCGATCAGATTCATGTTCAGGCGACCATCGATCGCAATTAAATCGCCCTTGTGATATTTCTCCATAATTTCATCAGCTAGCTTATTCCAGCCAATTACCTTTAACCGCGAAGGGGCATCCTCAGGTCTAGGTCCCGCAAATTGCACCAGAAATGAGGCGATCGAATTCTGGTTGTCGGGGGTGTAGCGCAGTTCTGGATCGGTGGCGATTTCAGCTAGCAGCGTAAATGAATTCATAGCTTTAAGTTTGAAACAAGTGATTATAGCTTACAAAAAATTTAGCTATAACTGAGCATGAAATTGACAAAAACTTAATCTAGCTGCGTCGTTGGGTGACAAGATCGGCGCTGTCAATCGCACTAGTAGGCATATTTGCGCCCGTCAGGATAATTTCAACCTGATGCGGACGAGCTTTTAAAACCTGCATCACTTCTGCTTCTGTGATTACACCTAGCTCGATCGCTAAATTCAGTTCATCCAGGACAAACATTTCATACTTGCCAGTGGCGATCGCATCTTTAGTGTAGTGCCATAGTTCTAAAATGGCTTGTGTTTCGGTATCGGTTAGGTTAGGAGTTTGTGGGTCAATCTGACGTTCGATGTTGCAGCGCAGCCAGTTGAGGTTTTGTACGAGCTGCCTCGGATGGCTAACGCCTTGGCGTATACCTCCTTGCAAAAATTGCACGAC
The DNA here is from genome assembly GCA_031388585.1 of Pseudanabaena sp. SOY_30_concoct_251. Taxonomy (GTDB): domain Bacteria; phylum Cyanobacteriota; class Cyanobacteriia; order Pseudanabaenales; family Pseudanabaenaceae; genus PCC-6802. Next base: position 8,326 of record JANMRU010000240.1, read on the forward strand.
TAAAGTAGGCTTACCCTGTCCCGCTACTCGGAGCGCCTGCGCCAGTATATCTGCGTAAAATCCCCGTGATGGCGATGTCACTACTTGCATTAATCCCTTAGAAGGTGTCACTGGTAGAGTCATTCTGGCAGATGGGGAAATGGTCTTTGGGGTCTTGATTTGGGCAACCATATAATTAGCGTGCGTAATGTGCTCTGAACATATATAAACACTAGATATGGTTGGCCGTCAATAGAGATTAGTAGCTAGAGGATGCAAAAAACTTCCCGATATTCCTCCAGGTTCTCTACTGTTGGTAACTTGATCGGATCGAAAATTATTTATGGGGTTGTTTGGTCAATGCTCTCACGACCCCGATGGATGGGTTCTACCCCTCCACACCGCCTAATAACCTAATGGCGACAGCTATAGCTATACCTACAGAAAGTCTTAGGCAATCAGCACTCCAGGGGATGCCTGCTTGGGTAGGATTTTGACGATATCAATTTTGGCGCAATAGGCAATGTCCGCTTTACCGTTGAGGCGCAATAGACGCTGACCGTGGCTGGCAGCACAGAATAGTTCCTCTAAGCGATCGCTCCATTGTCGATATAACGATGCTGCGGCGATCGCTTCATCATTACCCCACTCACACAAACCATCTAGACCGCTGGCAATTGCCCCAGCACAGGCGGTATCTTCTAAAGAGTAGGTACCTTCCCAACCCGAACCTACAATCCAAACTGTTTCGGGCTGCGCTTGTTTCAAATAATCCAACACAGCACCAAGATTAATCATGGCTGCCGCTAAAACCGTAGGTGCCGCTTTCACTCTTTGTAGCGATCGCGTCCCATTCGTCGTACTCATAAAAATTCGTTTATCTTTTACCACTTCTGCCGTGTAGTCAAACGGTGAATTACCAAGATCAAATCCTTCTACAGTTCTTCCCCCACGTTCTGCTGACCTCAGTCTTAAATGAGCGGGATGCAATTCGCTGGTTGTAATTAGTTCATCTAGATCGGCAAAAACCTGAACGGCTTCTGCACCTGCGGCTAGTGCTGTAGTAATTGTGGTAGTAGCACGCAGGATATCAACGGCGATCGCACACTCTGGAATTTC
>JANMRU010000027.1:0-13343 GCA_031388585.1 Pseudanabaena sp. SOY_30_concoct_251
GAGAGTTTTGCCCATGAGATTACAAACAACCCTTGAGGCTCCACTCACACATCTGGAGCAAGTTAAAGCGAAGATGCTACCCCCAGAAGCTCAAAAGAAGATGCAATGTTGGATTCGCAGCCGTCATTTAATTTGTTCGGGTAATTTCTTCATTTTTGAAACGGTGGACTATAGCGCTGTCGAGCGTTTTAACCAGTGCGTTGCGGCGTTGGGGGGAACTGTTGTTTCCGTAGACCCAGTTGACAAAATTTGGATGGGCGATCATCGCCAGGTGTTTTTGTATCGCGCCAAAGCTAGTTTGCATACACCTTGCCACAAGCTGAAGCTATATTGGATTAAGTATGGTGGCTTCCGCACCCGATTTAGTTTGCAACCTTAGTAGGCTATACACCAGTGCAGTTTTTACATTCCATAATGTCCCAGAAATCAGACCAGTATCAGGTCGTCTTTTGCGGAACCAAATTGACCTGTAACTCGCATCCGACAGCCTCTGCATAACGCCTAAGCGTGGCGATCGAAGGCGCATGCTTGCCTGCCGATTCCAGACGAGAGACAGCACTTTTAGTTGTTCCCATTTTTGCGGCTACTGCATCTTGAGTAAGCCCAGCACGAGTTCTTGCCCTAAGCATTTGATTCGCTACCTGATATTCAAACTCAAGCGACTCATATGCTTCCGAGAAACCCTTACGTGTGCGCGCCTTATTCAGAAACTCCTCGTGGTTGTGACTAACAGGCTTGTATTTCAACTCAGTCATTGTCCTTCTTTACTGCAATATCGAAGTGCAGCACATCTTCTCGTATCCCTAGCTTTGTATATAGCTCTATTGCTGGCTCATCAACGTAATCAGCCTGGACGAAAATGACATAAGCCCCTCGCTCTAAGGCTATATTTTTAAGAGACTGGATTAGTGCCGTCGCTATGCCTTCGCGTCGGTGTGTTGCTGCAACAGCTAAATCATAGATATAGATTTCACTGCGCTCTTGCTCAAATTTTTGAAGCTCATAAGCCACGAGACCGCCAACCACTTCGCCTTGTTTTAACGTGGCAAGCGCGATGAAGTGATCTTTGCCGAGCAAGCTCTGAAGATACTCTGTTTTGGGCTGGGCTCCGCAATATGTTTCCACTTCATCAAAAGCATCGCCAAACACCTTGAGTAAAGATCTCATCAGTTCGATGTCTTCGGCAGCGAGCTGAGAAATGCTGAAAGTGGTTGTTGAATTCATAATCTACAGAATGTCTTTTTAGGTGCCACCTTCATAGCTCACCCTCCCAGTAGTCGGCATTGTTGCCAATCTTGGCAATGGCCTCGAAGGGTTTCTCTCGATTCATGCTGCCCTCAGCCATAAACTTACCTGAGTCGGGATACTCGCAGATTTCGGGTTCTTCCATAGTACTAATGGATAGATACTTCAGAAGTCCCTCTGAGGTATTGATGATCTGATGCGGATACTCCGGGCCGGCAGGAATGAAGATAACGTCTCCAGCCTTGATCGGGAGCATCTCCCCTGCTACGCGCAGCATTCCCGTACCTTCAACGATGACAAATAGCTCTTCTTGTGCGTGGTGAAGGTGATATGGGCAGACGCGCTTACCGGGGGGAAGAATATCAAACGAGGTGCCGAGCTTTCTTGCAGCAGTGCCAATTGAGAGTTTTGAACGTTGCGACTCGTATAACGGTGCCCGAACAAAGTCGGTGTATGGTACATCGTGGACATTGCGAATGAGTCGTTCAGCTAAGGTCTTTGCTTGTTCAGACATGGCGTGAATCGCTTGTGATTGTGGCACCTAACTACTAGCTAGCTAGTAGAGTTTCTGGAGAGCTTGAATTCAGCACAACTTTCCCAGTTTGTATCCTAGAGGCAATTAAGCTAAGCATTTGGACTGCTGACTCCGACTCATCTCTTTCTAGCCAGAGTTGAGCCATTAGATAGTGATATGCATCATTTGGTAGACCCGCAAGCAGTTTTTCTATACTGCTTGTTTGCAGATCCTTCTCACCGCGCCGAAATCTTGACAATGCTGATTCTGTTACACCAGATCGCTGTGCAAGTTCTCTACCCGTGATATTAAAGTGCTCAAGTGTCAGATTTAGCGCTTCGGAAATTCGCATAAATGATATGTTAGAGCAACTTTTCTCTGTTAATATTATCCTAACAAAAAAATCAACCGCTAGTAATTAGTTAGCAGTTGATTATCTAATAAAATAATTTCTACGGTAATTATGACAGATAAATACAAGAAGGCGGCATATATCCGCCGCTCCCTCATTGTTGTATCCCTACAAACTACTAGCAACAACAAGGGGGGCAAGTAAATGTTGGCAAAATTTTACCCCCTCGATCGCGCCGAATGGCTCCGCGCCTGCCACGAGCTTACCCCCAGCAAATGCAATGTATTGGTCAGTTTTGAAATCGTGGGGGTGCAAGCATGAAATTTTACAAACTTAATGAGTCAGACCTCTCCCTAATCTTTGGTATGAAGGACTCCGAGCTAAAGGTCTATCTGTGGCTGAATGTTCGTTTGCCATTTGCAGATAGCAAAGCGATCGAGATTGACACGGCAAAACTTGCGGAAGAAATCGGTATTAGCCAACGCAGTGTGCAAAGAGCGCTGAAGTCACTTGAAGCAAGAAAAATTTTTGACTTTGAAGTCACTAAAACCAAAATCAAAAGAATAGCGACACAGGTGTCGCCAAATCAACAAGACGACATTGATGTCACCCTAACGACACAGGTGTCGCCAAACCAAGAAAACTTAGCGACACCTGTGTCAGAGGAACGACAACTATGTCACCCTAACGACATGGTTGTCGCCGAAACGACACCTGTGTCGCCAGAAAACCCTGAAATCTTTACACAGCAAGACACGGATTTCCCTCAGACTATTCAGACTAAACAGACTTCTCTCTCAGATCTAAGAGAGAAAATTTTTGAAAATGAAAAGCATGAAAATCCTCCTGAGTTAAAACAATTTTCTGATCGCGAAATTCCGATAAAACGGAAAGATCGTGAGGATGATCGTTCTGCCATATCATTGCAAGCCGCCCAAAATTCGCTGGAAATTGCCAAAGGCAACAAAGACTTCATGGATTGGGCGATTCGTCGCAGTACCAGGCTAAATGCTAGAAACGCACAGATTCACGCCACAACCTGCCTGAAACGTGATGAAGCCTTAGCTCTGTGGCAAGAATATCAACGCAGCCAAACCAGACCACAGCCACTGTATCTAGAGTTTAGCTCCATGGCAGAATATGCCGCATATACGGAAAAGCGTAGGGAAGAACTCCTGTATGGCATGGCTTCTTAGCCTAGTGGTTTCTATCTTGCGGAAGATTTGAGTAGCAGTACTCAAGATTGCGTAGCGAGACTAACAGAATTGCCCAGCATAGCTGGCAGAATTGTCACACGTTCGTAGTATTCAAGATTCTTGCTGTGTTGAGGAGGAAAGCATCATGAATGAGATCGAAACCAAGGGACAAATGCTCTGGAAACTAGAAGGCGAAACTGATCGCGTCCTGCACTTACGCCACGATCCATCCGAGCCATGGCAACCTTACCAAGATTTCCCAGATCACTTTTTACCCGACCCATTCGACTTTTCTAAGGGCTATGCCACATTCATGGCGTTGCTGAAAAAGGGTTGGACGGTTGAACCTATAGACAGGCGATCGCCTGCTTAGTCCTTTGTGTGGATGCATTAATATGAATTAATGTAACAAACTGTAAAGAATAATTTACATAACCTCACACAAGTAGGCTCCGATCAGTTGCAGTTTCAACCCCCTTCGCCAGGTATTGCCATGAAATCGTCATCTCCAGTTGCAGCGCGATCGCTCTCGTTACTAGTCCAGGATTTTTTTCAGCTATCTGAAGGTAAGTGGCGATCGCAGCGTCGCTATTACACGCTCAAAGATGGAGAAATCCAGGAAGTAGTGAGTTTTCTGACAGTGCAGTTTTTGGCGCAGGGTAGTGCGGAGTTAATCCATTTAGCTGGCTTACACGAACTGGAAGATGCCTCAATCATTACCTGTGGAGCGTTAACGACTTGGGAGAGCAACTATATTGGCCCAAGCCCAAAACAAACGACAGGCTCAACCGTATTTGGTGTATCTGGTGAACTGTTGTATCGCGATCGCGGCTTCTCGACATCCAAGCCCGTGATTGCTCAGTTCTCGATGCGTGACCCCAAAACCATGTGTCTACGTACTGAATATAGCGGTAACTTGTTTGAGGAAGAGGTGAAGATGATTGGGACTGAGTATCGTACTCGGCAAACGATCATTGCCCGTGCTGGCGAAGAACAAATGATTGGTCAGTACTTAGAGAAGCGCCTAGCCTAGTATTGCTAGTTTGGGGCTTCTAGACTTTCTCGTGTGCTGTGGCGCGTGAATGAATTCCATGTGTCTAATTCTTCGGGGGAATGTCTGAGTAGTTGCGATCGCTTCTCCGCGCTCAGTCCTTGCACCTGGGAAAAATCTGCCCCCGCAATATTTTCGATCTGCTCAAATTCAATATCAGTCAAGTCTGCTGCTCGCAAATCAGCACCTGCCAGATTTGCTCCATTCAAGCGCGCATTGCACAGGTAAGCTCCCGTTAAATAAGCGCGGCGCAGGTCAGCGCTACTAAGTCTGGCACCCTGTAAGTTTGCGCCGGTTAAATCGGCACCGCCAAGGTAAGCGCCCAAAAGATTCGCGCCTTGCAAATCGACATAACGCAGGTTAGCCGTATTCAGGTCAGCACCATTGAGGTTGGCAGCAGGCCCAATCGCTCCCAAAGATTTATAGGCAAAACCATTTGGCCAGATGGTTTGCGAGTCATAGATCGCCACTTGAAATTTTGTATCCTCCAAGTTGGAACCATCAAGATTTGCACCGCGCAGATTTGCCCGATACAAGCACGCTAATTGTAGGTTGGCATGGCTCAGGTTCACGTCACTCAGATTTGCGCCCCGCAAGTCAGCATTATGCAGGTTGGCACCGCTCAGGTTAGCACCGCTCAGATTTACACCCAGCAACCGCGCATTACTCAGATCGATTTTTTGTAAGTCCAGATTGCGTAGGTCAAATTCGGGTAAACCCTGACTAAGTGATGTACCTGATTTCAATGCAGCTAAAACTTCAGGCGATGGGGTCTGAATCTCGTGAGCGATCTCGTGGCTAAGCATCTATATTCTAATTCCTTAAATCTTCTGCTAATTGCCGTTCTAGTTTAGCGATCGCCAGTTTAGCCAGTAAGCGTACAGGTTCCACTTCATCATTAAGTACTGCTTTTAAGGGTTCGATCGCCGTGCGATCTCCCGTTTTACCAAGCGAACTCACAGCAGCTTTTCTGACCTCTCCATCGCGATCGCGTAATGCCAAAATTAGATGCGGTATGGCGGGAAGATAGTTCACCTGTCCTAAGGTGGCAGCGGCTTCAGTCCGAATCACAGCGGCGCTATCAGTCAGAGCTGACACCAACACATTACATGCCTGTTCGTCTGTGGTCTCTTGAGCTACTTGGGCGATCGCGCCCACTACGGCACAACGCACATCGACAGAATCCGAATTCATGGCCGGATACAAGTATGCAGCGGCTTCGGAACCCATAAAGGCAAGTGCCCACGCGGCATGTCCCTTCGTACTTTCGGAATGCTCTGATGAGGCAAGAATATCCAGCAATGCAGGAACAGCGGCTGCACCTGTCCTAGCAAGCGCTCCAGCGGCTGAGCCGTTGACTACGGTATCTTCGTCATACAGAAAGGCATTCAGCAGGATTGGTACTGCTTTGGGGTCAGCAATAATCGTTAAAGTTTTCGCCGCCGCTCGCCGCAAGACGACATTTGTGCGATCGGCTAACGCTTCCAGCAAGAATGGAGTTGCCGCTTCACCAATTTCACCGAGCGTCTCGGCAAACCGCAATCTCACTAGCCCGCGTGTATCGCCTAGACCTTCAAACACCATCCGTCGCATCAGTTCATTATTATTGGGGTCAAAGGTTTCCAGCGTAATTTGGTCAGTCACGATCGCCATTAAAGCATCGGCCTCTGCCTGAGCGATTAAGATTGGATCGTCGCTGGATTGAGTTGTGGAGTTTGTAGAGTCAGTCAAGTTAGTCATGAGCCGTTTGCAAATTTCCTATTACTATCGGGGCGATCGCCTAATTCTTAGCTGTCAGCGCTGCTTGGCGATCGCGCAGTTCAGCAAGTGTGGCATCGATTTTCTGTAAGTCAGGATCTAAATTAGCCATTACCTTTGCTTTTAGCACTTTAGCTCTCTGTGCCATTGTCATTGTGTCACTGACCAGGCGATCGCGATATTGCTCCAGCTCGGCAATCACCTCTGCGAGTTCTTCAGCAGTGTCTTGAGTTGGGGTTGAGGTTTCTGGATTGTCTGACATATCAGTTTCCTAAAAAAGTTTCAAAAGCTTGTATCTGAAGATCTTCTCAGATCGCGTTACCAGGAAGCAACCTGATTGACACTTCCCGCAATGGACTCGTTTTTTATTATGTAATTTTTATTAAACCAAAGCGAATAATAGTTCCTTTGCCAATTATGATGAGGGTTAACTTTGTAAGATTTCTTTAATTTCTTCAAGAAAAGGGAGCTTTTTTAGGTATGGCTATTCCTCTTTTAAAATACGCACCTTCCAGCCAAAACCAGCGCGTTACCAACTACGAGATCCCTGGTGACGAGAAGCCAAGGCAATTTTGCACAGATGACATCCTGTCTGCAACAGACATGAGCAATCTGATTGAAGCTGCGTACCGCCAGATTTTCTTCCATGCTTTTGAGTACGATCGCGAGAGCGTTCTAGAATCTCAGCTCCGCAACGGTCAAATCAATGTCCGCGACTTCATTCGTGGATTGTTGCTATCCAAAACCTTTATCGACAGCTTTTACAGTAAAAACAGTAATTTTCGCTTTGTCGAACACTGTGTCGAAAAGATCCTAGGACGTAAAGTTTACAGCGAGCAAGAGAAGATTGCCTGGTCAGCCATAGTTATGACCAAGGGTGTCGCAGGGTTTGTTGATGATTTACTCAATAGCGACGAATACATTGATGCCTTTGGCTATAACACTGTCCCTTATCAGCGCCGTCGGGTAGTGTCTGGTCGCTCAGTCGGTGAGCTGCCTTTCAATATCAAATCTCCTCGCTATGACGCATACCATCGCGCCCAGCTTGGCTTCCCACAGACCATTTGGCAATCTGTCGTTAACAGATACTCTAGCGAAGGAAAACCCAGAGCGGGCGATCCATCTCAGTTTCTGGACATGGCGCGTAAAATTAACTCTAAAGGAAATCCCGCGCAAAAAATTTCTGCATTGAACATCAACATTGAGGCTTTAGTGCCGCGTAGATAGGCGTGGCTAATAAGCAATAATCAACAAAAGCCTAGAGGCGAGGAATTAATTCTCGTTTCTAGGCTTTTGCTATATTCAGGGGCGAAATATTTTTGTTCGGTTTAAAGCCCAACTCCATCAGTGCTTTGCAGATTTGAATTTTTGAAGGACGCAGATTTGGGGCAGTCAAGCCCATTTCTCTAGCTGTTTCAAACAAATCTCGCATCAGCATATCCAGAGAGTTGTCATTGGCATCCTCTGGCGAACTTTCGACCCTACCTTCATAGGCGAGGGTATAAAGCTCCAGGTGGTGTTTGCCCATGGCTCGCGCCAGCTTTCGTAAGGTTTCTGGTGTGGGGCAAGTGCCTTTAAAGCAAGCTCCTCTGAGGCGGGGTTGAGGAATAGCGGATAACTCTGCCAGGTGGTTCATGCTGATACCTTGATCTTCCAGGTACTGCAAAATTAGCTGCCCTAGGGGTGAGCAATCTTCGGATTTTATTTGCAACCTGGCTGGCATGGTTCTGAATCCTGAGAGTAAAGATATGGAACGGATATTTAGTAGAAAGCGATTCGTTGCAGGATGCGTACCGCCGCAAAATCAACCAACTTACGCTCTTAATATACCCAACCCAATGCAACTTTAACGCCATCACACAGGCATAAATTATTTCTTCGCAACTGTTTTAACTTTTAGGAGATTTCGGCACCTGGCGCTTATTTTTCAATCTCCCATCATCAGACAAATCAGCGTGACAGCCTCCCGAACCCACCATTACTTAAGCCGTCAACAAAACTGAACCATCAGAAGATTGCTGGCGGTCAGGAAACTGTATTGCAGGGACTTCCCCAGCTTCTATAGTTTGAGCTATAACACCCAGAAGTTTTATCAAGTGCTTGGGGGTTATTCGCTCGTTTGCCCACTGGGTCATCAAATAGTAATACGCATCATCGGGCAAAGCACCCAAAATCTTCTCGATACTTTCAAGCTTTAGCTCTCTGTTGCCTCTGCGAAATGTTGATATCGTTGCGTCAGTCACACCAGAACGCATAGACAGCTCTCTAGCTTTAATGTCAAATTTCTCTAGCGTTAAGTTGAAAGCGTCAACAAATTTCATATTGAATTTACATTGCGCAGTAAATAATACTAATATTATTTGCAAAGGGTAGCAGCTAGTAATTGCTGTTAGTTGCTACCCAAGACAAACATTATCAAGAATCATTATGACAGATAAATCGAGATGTTGTCGGTATTGGACAAATTTGATCGCCACCTCCCGCTTACATAAGGGGGTGCGCCCATGATCGCTTTAAAAAACAAGTGTCCACGGCACTTTCCACTTACTCAACCTGACGTACTATTCCTTTTTGGTTTACATGCCTCCCTAACTGCTGCCGAATGGCGCATGTGGCTCTACCTAGTCACGCTCGATCCGTTTGGCGATGTCGGCGCTAAATATGATGCCGAAGCGCTAATGAATTTTTGCAAGATCCAAAAAAGTACCTACTTTGCAGCCAAGGCAAAATTCATCAAATTGGGTCTATTTGAATTTGTAGAGGGGGCTCCCAAAGTTAGAAATTTGAGTGGGTCAAAGGCTAATCACCGCTCCGAGGCCTCAGAGCCAAGCTCCAAAGGTTCAGAGCAACGCTCCGAGATCGTAGATTTTAACTCCGAAGTTTCAACGCGTCACTCCGAGATCTCGGAGTTGCAAACGCTAGAAACCATGCTGACATGGGATTCTGGGATCCCTCATACTCTTTCAGACATTATTCAAACTCTCTCAGACACTTTCACCAAGCCCACCCTTCACCCTCAGAGAGAGGAGATTGAAAAGGTAGATCTGGAAATTCAAAATTCAGACCTAAAACATGAGATCGAAAATTGTGATCTTCAGAGCAAAGATTCAGATCTGGAGCATCGGATTAAAAATCTAGATCCAAAGATCGAAAATCTTGATCTAAAACATGAGATCGAAAATTTCGATCTGAAAATCGAAGATCCAGATCTGGAGATACAAGAGGAGAAAAAACAGCCAGCAATTAACAATCAAAAAAAGGTCACAGATAACCCATCACCACCAAAACAAACTGGTGAGGATTCATTTCAAGTTCCGCCGCCGCCCGCCGCGCCCGAATTTTCATTTTTAGAATGGGTGAAGTACTACAAAGCTAAAGATGCGCGTAGCCCTCTGAGCTATGCACAGACTTGTATTAGGCGCGATGATGGTTCCCTGAGGGCAGAGTATGAAAGATGGCTGGCTATGCGCAAAGATCCTGTTTTTTCTACTTATACTCCTGAGCCAGTTGTGATGCCAACGCCAGAAGAGCGTCCTAGCATCATGGCTAATGTGAGGGAAATATTGCGATCGCGGGGCTTAAAAATCTAAAGTTTGTCGGAGCTGCGCTCATTTCTGCGCGATCGCGTACAGAACTGTGACATCAAGCGCATCAACGGCATTATCTTGCAGGAATTGCAGATTTGCTTGACGGACACGTTCCTTTGTGGCTAGATCGAGCTGCTCAATTGTGCCTCTGATGCCGCCACCCATCACCATTGTCCACCAATCCTCTGGTGTACTAAGCTCGTGCCTATCCGCTTTTGCGACAACCTCTATCTGCGTTGCGCCTGCTTCGGCTAGCAGTGCTTGCAGCGAGTCAGGATCTCGAATCCGATCCCACGGTGTAAATTCCTTATACAAGTCGGGGCGTTCAGACTTAATAATCTGCCAAAATGCTTGATTAGCAGGCTCAAATACATTTTCGCCCCAGGAGGTAATGGCTAGTTTTCCACCAGGACGAACCATTCGCCAAAGTTCGCGAATGGCGGTCAACATATCTGGCACAAAGAAAATCCCGAACACGCAAACAACCGCGTCAAAACTGTCGCTGGGTAAATTCAAATTTTCAAAATCGGCACAGCGAAATTCAATATTTTCGAGACCCTGCTGCTGAGATTTTTTGCGTGCCAGTTCGAGCAGAGATTCGGCAATATCTATGCCTAAAACGTAGCCAGTTGAGCCGACACTGACGGCTGCGGGAATTGCAGAAGCACCGCTACCACAACACACATCTAAAACGCGATCGCCCTGAGAAAGTGCGAGTCGGTTGATGGTGTTCTGCCCATAGCGATGCCAAAACGAGAGGGCAGGATGATCGAAGTAATCAGATGCAGTATTAAAAACCTTTGCCGCTCTGGCTAGTCCTTCTTCTTTGCTCATCATCGGATTGTAATTGCTCCTGTTTTTGGTTTAGATGGCATGTTAGCAAACCCAATCTGCCAGAAAATTAACAAGAGCCTATGGCGATCGCCTCAGCAATATCTTTAGGCTTATAAAAAGCCCCGCTATTGCTAGCAGGGTGAGATATTCCCTAAATTTGATTTGCGACTTTGCTACCAACCTGGTTGTAGAGTTAGTTGCGCATAAAAGTTGCTAAAAAGATTGAAATATAAAGACTCCAAGGATACCTGCAGCGACAACAACAAACAGGATGCTATTCCAAAACTGACCTGCGGCGGGATTAGAACCTAGTGCGGCATCGTCCTTACTGGCGGTGAAGAATAGCGACCAGGCTTGAGTTGCACTGATTGGAGCAAATTGATTAAAGTCTTGTCTGAATACAGTGGGAGTAAACAGATCGCTACCTTCGTAGTTAAAAGTGGTTTGCATCGGATTTCCCCGTTATTGTGGCGATGGTTTGGGTTGAAGAATTAAAGAGTACTGAACTTATATGTTGGCTAGCAACCAGATCAATCCGTGTCCGGTAATTGCTTCTGTTGCGAGTAAAGAGACAAAGCCAATCATCGCGAGGCGACCGTTTAATTTTTCAGCGAAAGGAGTGAAGCCAGCACGCTCGGTTTCTTCAACATACATTAGTGGCTCGATCGCATAGTTGTTGAGTACGCCGTCGTTGTTGATTGTGTAGCTGCTCATTTGCTTTTCCCTTTGCTTAACTTTATGTAAACAATGTAACAAAATGTTAAGTGTGAGTGAATCTAGCTGAAGACTGGTCTGAGAGGGAGTTTTAGCCTTCACAAAGACTTAGGCAATTGGAAATATATACTGCGATGGATATGCTCACCACAAAGGAAGAGATGCCCTTGACATCCTCACCGACCTAAAGGAACGGTGATTCCCCAACCTCACGATATGACGCTAGCTTTTCCCGAAGCTGCGATCGCTGTGACAGAGCGGTTGATTCCTTGCATGGATAATCATGAGGGTGATCGCCATGTTTTGGCAGCGGCTTTGATTGCGAAGGCGGAGGTCATTGTGACAGATAACCTCAAGCATTTCCCGGTAGAATCTCTAAGCCAATTTCGGGTAGAAGCACAAAGTGCCGATCAATTTTTGACGTATCTTTATGATTTATTTCCAGAGTCAATGGATCAGGTTCTCCAGACTCAGGTGAACGGATTGAAAAATCCACCGATGTCTGTTTCAGATTTGCTCAGCCTTCTAGAAAGATCCGTACCAACTTTTGTGAGCCGATTTCAGTAGGAACGTAAATTATGGATGATGACAAACTTGAACGCTTGGCGGTTGGGGTTATCGCCAGAAGAAGAAATGTTTATCGAGTCAAATGTCATTATGACATCATATCAATGTCTATATAATTTTATAAAAATATCAAAATTATGTTAGCTGAATGCATAAAGAGAATCGAAATAATATCTAAAAGATACTTAAGAGATACTTAGCTTTAGTACGCTTTGTAACAACTACCTTTCTTCCGTAAAGAAGAAAAGAGTATTCTAATGATACGAAAGTTGGTCTACCATTACTAAGCTTTGTCAATATCATTTGAATGTCTTAAAAATATCTAAATGATATCAAAAAAGCATTGTAGAGATGCCTTCATTTTATATGACTAAGATTGGATTAAAACTGGGTAGATTAATCATAAAAGCATCGAAAACATATCTATTTAATGTAATTAGGATGTTTTTATCACTTCGTTCAAATATCTTTGAGATATCTAGGAGATATCATTATGATTCTTGTGTTTGGCGGAATTAAGGGTGGGGTTGGCAAAACTACCCTGGCGACCAATATGGCGATTCTGCGATCGCACCAGGGCAAAGATGTACTCCTGGTTGATGCCGACGATCAGGGGACGGCTAGTGACTTTACCGCTGTACGCAATCAAACTTTTAGCGATCGCGGTGGAGCTGGCTATACATCTGTGAAACTGCATGGCGCTGCCGTGCGTTCTGAGATCCTGCGGCTCACGGGTAAATATGACGACATCGTGATCGATGTCGGTGGTCGAGATACGGCAGGTCAACGGGCGGCACTGTCGGTTGCCGATATGTATGTCGTGCCTTTTTTGCCTGGCAGTTTTGATGTCTGGACTCTAGATAGTGTCGGTAGTTTAGTTGAGGAAGCTCGTGCCTTTAATGACAAGCTCAAGGCTGTATGTGCGATCAATCGCGCTGATGCCAAAGGTGCAGATAATGCAGAAGCGGCGGCGATCGCCGCAGAAACCCCTCACCTCAATTATCTAGATGCACCGCTAGGCAACCGTAAAGCATTTCGTAGTGCCGCCGCTCAAGGATTGGCCGTCACGGAAGTAAAGCCTATCGATCCAAAAGCGATCGCCGAGGTCATGGTGCTATATCAGTATCTTTTTGATATTTAGGTGATATCATATTTAAATTAAAATAATATCAATTTGAATCCATAAAGAAGTCAAAATGGTAGTCAAGCGCAAGCCAGTTAATGTTGAGGAATTTATTCAGGATGGCGGCTCGATGCCCCAGGTAGCCGCGCCCAAGCAAAAGCCCGAAGAGCTATCAGATGAAGAAGTTAAAGGTCTTAAGCTGAGATTGCCAGTAGCTTTGCTCGCTGAGATTGATGCCGCTGTAAAAAGTCGTCGCCCTGCACCTAGCCGCCATCAGTGGATTCTAGAAGCCATTTACGAGAAATTATCTAGAGACGCGACTGAGTAGTTTATATGAGCCAATCCTGCGCTCCATGGAGAACCCGCAGAATCACAACCCTAGATTCCTCCAACAGGTAAACC
>JANMRU010000284.1:0-21576 GCA_031388585.1 Pseudanabaena sp. SOY_30_concoct_251
ACAGCCCGACAAAACTCGATCGCAAACGGATCTGGGTAGCGCCTAAGTGCATCACTATCTATATTGCGCAATGCCTCCATCGCCATTGGAGAGGGCGGATAAGGATTTTCATTCGTATTGAGTTTAACGATCTTGATACCTGGTTTCGGCTGCTCGCCAGGTACATAGCCAGTCATCGCATCAATGGCAGGACGGAAGTAACTCATGTAAAAATAACAAAACTTTCAGAACAAGCTTATCCATTGTAACGGAACAAATTCAGTTTTCTACAGCGCCAAGCGCCTTAAGTGTACCTTTCTGAGCATCTGTTAATCCAGTTACACTAGTAATGTTCATTCCTTCATAGGGGCGGGGCGATCGCAGTGTTTTGATGCATTGACCAGTTTGAACGTCCCATAGTTTAGTGGTTTCGTCTCCACTACAGCTAACTAGAGTTTTATTGTCAAGACTAAGGACAGCCGACCACACCCAGCTTTTATGTCCAGATATTGTGCTAATACATTTTCCAGTATTAGCTTCCCATAGCTTGATCGTTCTGTCAGCACTAGTACTGGCTAAGATATTCCCATCTTGACTAAATGCAATTGATAAGACTTGGTCTTTATGCTCATTCATTGTTCTTAAACATTTGCCATCAGCGATATCCCATAGTTTTACAGTACGATCGTCTCCGCTAGTAGCAATTGTTTGACCATTAGGACTAAAGTCTACTGACCAGGTACAGTTATCATGTGCTTGCCAAGTTCGCAGACAATCTCCCGTCGAGATTTTCCATAATTTTGTGGTCTGCCCAAATCCTCCGCTGACCAAAAATTGTCCGTCTGGGCTGAAAGCCGCAGATAAAACATAGCTTGGATGCCCCTGAAATACTCCTATACACTCGCCTGTTTGAGCGTTCCAGAGCTTGAGTAAATTGTCGTAGCCGCAACTCGCCAAACTTTTCCCATCGGGGCTAAATCTAACCGACCATACCCAACTTCCATGACCCACAATGCTTCTTATGCACGCACCAGTACTGATGTCCCAGAGCTTGATTGTGCGATCGCCACTGCTGCTTGCCAAGATCTGTCCATCGGGACTAAAGGCAACAGATAAAACCCGATTTGTATGTCCTCTCAGCGTTGTATGCTGTCCTGTATTGAGATTCCATAACCTGATGTTTTCATCTTCACAACTAGTCGCTAACTGGTTATTGCTTGGATGAAGTGCAAGACCATATATGACATTACTATGCCCTTGCATCGTTTTGAAACATTGTCCAGATTTGACATCCCACAGTTTTGCTGCATGGTCATCTCCTCCAGTTGATAGGATTTTCCTGTCGGGACTAAAAGCAACCATCCAAATCCGATTCGTATGCCCCAGTAAGGTTTTGATGCACTGTCCCGTAGCGATATCCCATAGTCTCACCGTAAAATCATAACTACTACTTGCTAAGACTTGTCCGCTAGAGTTAATATCGATCGCGGTCACGGCATTACTATGTCCTCGAAAGGTTCTTAGAAGTTCACCTGAATGTATATCCCACTGTTTCACCGTACCATCGAAGCTACCACTAAAAAGAACCTTGCTGTCTGGGCTAAAATCAAGGGATTTAACCCATCCAGAATGAGCTTCCCAAGTTTTAAAACATTCTCCAGTTTTCGAATCCCATAGTTTGATAGTTTGTTCGGCTGCACCACTAGCAATAGTTACACCATCAGGGCTAAATGCAACTGCCCAGACAGGGCTCAAATGACCAGTTAAAGTCTTGATTAACTGACCTGTCGCAACATCCCATAACTTGATCTTTGTATCTTCTGAACTGCTGGCTAATACTTTCCCGTCGGGGCTAAAAGCAACGCAGTAAATGGCACTGACATGCCCTTGCAAAATATTTAGACATTCTCCAGAAGCTATATCCCACAACTTGATAATACGATCCTCCGAACAACTTGCTAGAATCAGCTTAACTGGGCTGAAGACAACAAACCATACACAGTGACTATGAGCTTTGATGGTAAGAAGTTTTTGGCCCTCTGGAACTTGCCAAACTTGAATCTCCCCATTTGAGTCGCTGGTTGCGAGTAATTTACTGTCAGGGCTAAAGGCAATTGATGAGATGCTGCCAAAGGTCTCCGCAAATGCGCATTGCTTAAAGTCTGTGCGGTCAAAATCGCAGTTATGGAGGTTCTTGTCCTTTAAGTAAGCCTGACGAATTGTAGAGTTTGAGAAGTCAGAGCCTGTCAAATCAACTTTAAGTTTAGCCATTAAATTGATAATATTCCCAATCTCATAGCCAGCATATTTTATTGCTTGTGTTTGGCTTTGGAGAATAATTTCTTTTAACCATTCGACAAAAGCTTCTCTTGTTCCCATTAGTGAGATCGTGTTTCTAACTATAGGTTCCAAAATTAATCGAATTTGGCTTTCTCTAATGTAGTCTTTAGCTATAGCTTTAATTAAAGCATAGCTTTTGAGGAAGACAAAGGAAGAATAAGTAAGTTCTGAGATAGTTAATATCTCAGAACTTACTCTCTCTATCAACTTATCTGTAACATACTCCATCACAACTGGCTGTTGCGTAAAGCCCACAGGATCTCCCGTAATCTGCATTGACGAGACTGTCTCAATTAGCGATCGCCGCCGTAAAGAGTCTAAAATACTTACGATCTCCTGGATCTCTTTAGGTGGGAATAGGTCAGCTTGTAATTCTTCAACTGTAGTCACCTCGCGATTGATCGCCAGCCAATACATCACTTGCCTTTCAGGCTCAGATAAGCGCTCAAGTTGGCGATCCAGCAGATCGCGAATATCATCAAACACAAACGTTCCCTGCCCCAAAAACGTAGTCATGCGGGAGATGCTACAATTGAGCAGATTTTGGACTAAGGGAACCATTATCTTCAGTGCGAGAGGATTTCCAGCATAGTGAAATACAAGTTGCTGCCATTCTTCCTCAGAACCTTGAAATTCATCTTGCTCTTGAAATATTGCTTTTGCATCGGGTGTAGTCAATCCTTTGAGAAATAGCGATTGAACTTTAGCCCCCTTCATGCGTGCGATCTGCCGTGGCTCTTCTCGGCTAGTCAGAATCAGACAGCTTTGGTGTTGAGTTTCTCCAATGCGCCTGACTAATTGACCGTAGCCCTCATATCCGTCTCGATATTGACCAACGTGCCTGGTTAGATCGTTGACGTTTATGCTGCCTAATACTGATTCAAAATTGTCAAATACCAGCAAACATCTCAATTTACGTAAATAGTCCATCAAGCAAGCTATTTGCTCATCTAGAGACGCAGGTATATCCGTCTGCTCTTGATGAGATAGAAAGCTAATTAACTGATGCATCTTTTGAGCGATTGGAGGCGCATCACGTAGATTCAGCCAAATTGCATACTCAAATGCAGGTTGAACCTGTTCTGATAGTTTTACGGTTAGAGCTGTTTTGCCAATACCACCCATGCCTAAAATCGCTACGATACGGCAGCGATCGCGCTCGATCCAATTTGCCGAAAGTTCAAGTTCTTGTTCTCTACCATAAAAGCTAAGTATATCGATTGCTTCGCCCCAATCTTGATGAAGATGAATGTCTTCGCTTATTTCTGAGGGACGATCGCTATCAAATGATTCCAAGCAATCGATCTGTTTTAAAGCATAGCGTTGTAGCACGGCGCGAAAATTACTTTTGCTAACCTTTTGCCCTAATTCTTGGGAGAGCAGTTGCCATATTTGCGACCCAACTTGCTTGATATATTCTGCGTCGTAGTCAAGCTTTTTCGCGATCGCCGAATAACTAAAATCCTCCCAGGCATAACGAAATACTAGCTCTTGAATATTGCTAAAACATTTTGCACTAAGCACTGAATCCAAAAGAACAATAGCTTCGTCAGGGGTCATCTTTTTAGCAGGTCTAGGCGATGTATTTATTTATAAATTAAACTGCATTATTGGTGGAATCTCACTATTTTAATGATTTGCTTGGTTTAAGAAGCTACTTTATTAGGAACTTATTTTACCAAGAAAGAGTTGTGTGGGGAGTTTGAGGGCTGCGCCCTCAATTGGGGCATAGCCCCAAACCCCTCTATATAGATCTTCTTTTTGTTCTAAGTAAGGTGAATTAGTAAATGCTTGTACTAATTACCAATTATTTCTATTGAGATGGAATCACTTCTTTTCGCATGGTGGTAACTGCTGATGAGCCGATTAGGTGGCGCAGGTATCCATATTTGCGGATTCGGACAGGATTAAAACCTAATCGAGCATAAAGCCGTTGCGCATCAGGGTTTGTATCTATAACCTCTAATATTATGGCATGAAATTGATTTTGTTGGGCAATCTCAAAGACAGCTTGCATTAGTGAGGTGCCGATCCCCTTGCTACGCATAGAAGCATCAACAACTATGACATTGACAAACATTTCTTGGGGTTGAATTTGGGTAGCAGATAGATTGAAGAGAAGATAAACAAATAGTCCACGTAGAAATCCCAGTTCTTTAATAAATTGCGATCGCTCAAACTGAAAAAAAGGACGATTTTCGTATTGCAATCCAACTAATCCTACGAGTCGCCCTTGCTGGATTGCGATTAAACCTAGTTCTGGATCTAAACTGCGCTCCAAGAGGGCAATGGCTTTCTGCTGAGAGCCGATTAGGAGTTCCATTTGAGCGCGAAACCCGTCGTAACAGACAATCGCGGCTTGATGGCGCAGTTCCTCTGGCATACCAAGCTTGATTTCTACATGACTATCTGGATGGTAATCTGGATTGTCCACTGGTAATTTATTTGACAACTAGGTTTGATATGAACCATTTAAGCAGGTTGACTACATTCTTGTAAGGCGGGTAGCGTAGCGGTATATCTGGGAAAGTTGATTTGTGCGTGATGCTCTTACGGTGCGAAAAGGTGTCAAAACCTGCTTTGCCGTGATAGCTTCCCATTCCACTTTCGCCAATACCGCCAAACGGTAGTGCGGGATGGATGATATGTGAAATTGTATCGTTGATACAGCCTCCACCAAATGGTATTTCCTTAATTACTCTAGCTTGATGGTCGCGATTAGTTGAAAAGAAATAGAGTGCTAATGGCTTAGGTCGAGACTGGATAAAGGCGATCGCCTCATCAAGATCTTCATACTCCAGAATAGGCAGAATCGGTCCAAATATCTCATCGGTCATGATTTTGCTATGGGGCGATACGCGATCGATTACTGTCGGTGCAATGTAGCGTTGTGCGGCATTGATCTCTCCCCCTATGACTATTTCTGCCTCAGTTCTACTTTTATCTAGCAATTCTACCAGGCGGCCAAAGTTGCGATCGTTAATAATGCGGGCATAATCAGGACTAAGTTGTGGATCTGTCCCATAAAATTCTCTCAGGGTATTTTTAATGTGACCGATTAACTCTGCCTTAATCGTTTTGGGGACCATAAGATAATCTGGGGCTACGCAAGTCTGACCAGCATTTAAGAATTTGCCCCAAACAATTCTTTGAGCAGCTAGATTTAGATCGCACTCTAGATCGACTAAACAGGGAGATTTACCGCCCAACTCTAGAGTGACAGGGGTGAGATGTTTAGCTGCCGCTTCCAGCACAATTCTCCCCACATTGGCGCTACCTGTAAAAAAGATGCGATCGAATTTCTCGGCAAGTAATGCTTGATTTGTTTCGATGCCACCTTCAACAACGGAGATAAAACCTGGATGGAATTGCTCCCCAAAGATTTTGGCGATTACCTGAGAAGTATGTGGAGCAATTTCTGATGGCTTGACGATCGCACAGTTACCGGCCGCGATCGCACTTACTAAAGGGGCAAGCGTCAGTTGCAAGGGATAATTCCATGTGCCAATAATTAGAACTACTCCTGGTGGTTCCGTGTAAATGTAATTAACCGCGCGGAATTGCATCAAACCAGTGCTGACTTTTTGTGGCTTTGCCCAAGATTTAATGTGTTTGAGTGCATAACTAATCTCCTGTTGAACCATTAATATTTCCGTAGCATAGACCTCAAATACAGGTTTGTTTAGATCGGCCTGCAAAGCTTGTAAAATCTGATGCTCATACTGTTCGATCGCCTCAGCTAAAAGCCTGAGCTGTTGGATGCGAAATTGCACTTCTCTAGTTGTGCCTGTGGCAAAGAAGTCACGTTGTTTCGTTAGGATTACCGATACCATTGGCGCTCGCTCGCTCATCAGGTTGATGTTCCCAATGATTTCATGCTCGGATCCAGGTGTTGTACAAATTTCTCAAAGCAGATTTTGAGCCAAGAGGTATAGCGATCGGGATATGCCTGAATATCGGCTCTGAGGTTGTTAATCCCAATCCAGCGAAAGTCCTCGGCTTCCTCTGGATTCAGAATCGGTTCACCATTAAATTCCCCCCAAAATACATGATCGAACTCATGTTCGCTCAATTCGAGATCGAGTTCTGCCCTATAAATAAAACTAAAGATCTCTCGCAGTTGGCAACTAAAACCCATCTCTTCCTGGAGCCTACGTCTGGCCGCTGCCTGAATTGTTTCCTCTGGTCTTGGGTGACTGCAACAGGTATTAGTCCAGAGCCCACCAGAATGATATTTAGAACTTGCTCTTTTTTGCAAGAGGAGCTCACCTTGAGCATTAGTAACAAAAATTGAGAAAGCACGATGCAATAATCCTTCCCTATGAGCCTGCATTTTTTCCGCCACACCGATGGGGCGATCGCGATCATCTACTAAGATTACTTGTTCTTCCATATTCAAAAACCTTGATTGATGCCTAGACGATTCCTATAGTTAACCGCACCGTAGTTTGGAGATTAACTTCGCTCTCAATTTCAAATTTACCTCCATACATTTCAGTCATGCGTTTGGCGATCACTAAGCCTAAACCCGCACCCTGCTGCTCGTATAATTTGCGTTCAAACTGCATATACCCTCCCAGGTCAGCAATTTGTGCGGCGGTCATCCCCCTACCACGATCGCAAATGTTGATAGTTAAAAGATTCTCTACTTTCTGGCTGGAGATATTTACGGGAGTACCAACGTTTGAATATTTCAGGGCATTATCGACGATCTCCTCCAAGATTTTGTAGAGTTTAATTTCTGGAATTGCCACGCAGGCATCCTCCAAATCTAGATTTAAATCTGCCTCGCGGTTTGCCAGTTTTGCGGTGTTTGTCGCACATTGGGTGATGATATCTGTAACCTGCGTAGGTCGTTCTACTAGCTCGGGTTCAAAGTTACCTGCATTCGCAATTTCTAATCCTGCGTAGGTAATAAAGTTCTGAATTAATCGATTGAGTCGTTCGCCTGATGCTGTAATATCCTTAGCAATAGATAGAACTTCGTCTGGGGAAATGGTAGCGTAATCATCAATTAGAATACCAGCCAAGCCTAAAATACCGCTTAGGGGTGTGAGCAGTTCGTGGGGAATAGCTAAAGAGATATTGTTGCGCAGTTCATCTAACTTGGCGCGGGACAATCGATTAATAACGTCCTGCTTGTTCAGGCGAGCGTTGATAGCTTCAAGTAAGGCTTTGCGGGTAACAGGCTTACTCAGATAATCATCGGCTCCTAAATTCATAGCGTGTCGCAGACTACTACGATCGGCGATTGCCGTTAGAAAGATGAAGGGCGTAAATGCAAAACTAGGATCTTGACGTAGTGCACTTATGACATTAAACCCATCAAGTTCTGGCATCGAGACATCACTGATAATCAGATTCGGCTTGTGTTTTCGTGCCAGATCGACCCCGATCTTACCATTAGGGGCAGCGATTGCCTCGAACTTCTCCGCCTCTAGGATGTCAAGAATACTGTCTCTAATATCATCCTCGTCCTCAATAACTAGAATATCAACCATTCTCCAATATCCCTAATGTCTAGTTTATATTTCCTGACAACACAAAGTTATGTTTAGCATTTATGTGAGTGTGCGACTAGAATCTTAGCATTACAGAACGGCGATGTCATCATCTAGATTGCAAGGGCAGATTTACTCTGAAGTTAGTGCCAATCTCTACATTACTATCGAATGAGATTGTGCCATTGTGCAGATCTACTAAACGTTTGACAATAGAAAGCCCTAAGCCTGTGCCTTTGATCTGCCCAACATTTTTAGCGCGTGCGAATCTTTGGAATATGATTGACTGGAATTCTAATGGGATGCCAATACCTGAATCGCGCAAGCAGAATTCTACCTGGTGGGGTTCGCAACTAATCTCCAGGATAATCTCTCCTCCTGCGGGAGAATATTTAATCGCATTTGTGAGCAAATTACCGAGGATTGGGCGTAGCAGACTTTCGTCAAACTCAGTTTGAATAACACGACCGAGCCTGAGTTGTGGGTCGATTGTTTGCACGTAGATACAAACTAGGTTGTAGCGATCGCCAGCATACGCCTGGAACTCTTCAATCAGATCTTGACAAAAACCTCTTATATCCTTAGGTTGAGGACTATATTGAAGCGTGCCAGCATCCAGCTGTCCCAGCGTTAGGGCGTCATCAACAAGCTGATTCATCATTTTTACTGCGGATTGAATGCCATCAAATCGACGTTGCCGTTTCTCAGGTGGAAGTTGATCGCCCAAGTTTTGCAAAATATCGGCAGCAAGTCCAATATTAGTTAAAGGAGTTCGGAATTCATGGGCGGCGATCGCTATATATTGCGATTGCTCTAGATTGAGAGTTTTCATGTTTTCCAGATTTTGGCGAATTAGCAATTCCTCTTTATGCTTGCTAATGGCGATTTGAATTGCGGCTCTTACTTCTCTCCCTTTAAATGGTTTGAGAATATAGCCCAAAGAACCTGTTTTCTCAGCTCTTAAGATCGTTTGATCGTCTGCATAGGAAGTCAGATATATAACTGGAATATTATGTTGCTGGCGAATTCGACTGGCAGTCTCTATCCCGTCAATATTACCATCAATATTAATGTCCATTAAAATTAGATCGATCCCTCCTTGGCTGACTGCTTGGATAGCTGCTTTGCCAGATGAAACTGTATCTATTACCTCATACCCTAGATCTGCCAAGGTATGTCTCAAAGTCATAGCAATAATGCTCTCATCTTCAACAATTAAAACCCTAACTGCGTCCATATCTAAGTATCCTCCCGATCTGCTATTTCATTGAACTCCAAGCGAAATGTTGTCCCCTCCAATCTGTCTATAACAATAGTCCCCTTCAACTGTTTAGTTAGGGAATAAACCAACTGCAATCCCAATGACGTAATTTTATCGACATCTATATCCTTTGCCAACCCAATCCCATCATCGCCAATTGTTAAACAAACTCGATTTTCCTGATTCTTATGGCAAATCAACTTAATATTGCCAATCCGTTGGTTTGGGAAAGCGTGTTTCAGGGCATTAGTGATAAGTTCGTTAACAATCAGGCCGCAGGGTAGAGCTGACTCAATATTTAGAGAAAATACTTCCACGTCAATATAGAAAGAAATGCTTTGAGCATCAACATTATAAGATTGGGCGAGACTGTGTAATAGATCGCTAAGATAGGTCGCAAAATCAATCTGGCTGAGATTTGATGAGCGATATAGCATTTCGTGAATCAGTGCCATAGAGTGAATGCGATTCTGACTCTCTTCAAATAAAACCTTTATATGCTGGTCGTTAATGCTTCTAGATTGCAGCTCTAGCAACCCAAATACGATTTGCAGGTTGTTCTTGACGCGATGGTGAATCTCCTTAAGTAAGACTTCTTTTTCCTGCAATGATTGTTGTAATTTAAGTTCAGAAGCCTTGCGATCGCTAATATCAAAGAGCGCTCCATCTAGATATAATAAATTGCCGAAGCTATCCCAAAATCCCTGACCTTTTTCATATAGCCATTTAATATTACCGTTGACATCAATTAACCGATATTCCAGCTCAAAAGTTTGTTTCGTTGCTAGGGCAGTTTCAACAATCTGTATAAACTTTTCCCGATCTTCTGGGAAGACATATGGGATAACACCTTTTCTGCTTTTAAAAGTATTGGCGGGATAACCGGAAATCATTTCAGTATAATCACTAAGAAATAGGACTGTCCATTGGGCATCAGCATAACAGCGATATATTGCCCCGGGCAGGTTATCGACTAAAGTCCTAAATCTACTTTCACTTGCTAGCAAGGCTAACTCAGTCTGTTTGCGGGTAATCGATACAGATAGATAACTAGCGATCGCTTTTGCTAACTGGATCTCCTCTTCGTCAAATTGATGTGGG
Source organism: Pseudanabaena sp. SOY_30_concoct_251 (assembly GCA_031388585.1). Lineage (GTDB taxonomy): Bacteria > Cyanobacteriota > Cyanobacteriia > Pseudanabaenales > Pseudanabaenaceae > PCC-6802. Next base: position 10,183 of record JANMRU010000284.1, read on the forward strand.
GTATCGTAGTAGACAATGATTTTGCCAAGTTTCTGTTTTTGATACCTAATTGGGAAAGATGCTACAGCTTTTATCCCCATGCGATCGCGCATTCGAGCGAGTCCCTCATCTCCTAGTAGCTCGGCAAGATTAGGAATAATTACTGTGTCAGGCTCCTGGCGATCGCTAGACTTTGAAATGTAATCCTCAACGGCGTGTCTGTATGAATCATCAATACCCACAGAAGCGATATATTTGAGAATCCTAGTAGAATCTGGGATCATGATGGCACATCGCTTTGTGTTTAGCAGATCGGTAATGCCGGCGATCGCTATTTCATAAATTTCATTTATATTTCCTGTCTGGTTAAAAGCGGCAACCAGCCTATACATCTGATTAACTCTCTGTGAAGCATTTTCAGCGGATTTGCGATCGCTAATATCTTTCGCTAAAATGCAGATAGCCAACCGGCCAAACCAGTTCAGAGTATGGGAATCAATTTCTACATCAAAAATTGCGCCATCTTTCTTGCGATGTTTAGCTTGGCAAGAATGGGAATAGTCTGAACTGGTTTGAGGGGTAAATATTGACTGTAGGATTTTTACTTGATGCTCTGAGGTTTGCAGATCCATCACCTTCATGGCAAGGAACTCCGATCGCGAGTAACCGTAGTGAGCTATAGCTGCCTCATTAACCTCTAAGAATGCCAGGGTTTGGACATCGCAGATCCACATGGGATGAGGATTTTTGTCGAAGAGAATCTGGTAATGCTCTTCTTGGAGTTTGTGCGTTGAGTTTTCTTCCTGCATAATTTCCGCCCCGACTCCTATTAATGCCTCAATAGATATAGCAATCCGAAATCATTTGTGGATTTTAGGGCTTTGTGAAACGAGTTCCCGTCGGGAACTCGTTTCACAATCCAGATCGGATCGCTATAATTAGGATTTACTAATTGTCCCGTAGCGTAGTTGCTGGGTTGGCTCGATCGCAACACCCTTAATGCCAGGACGAGCAAAAGCATACTCACGATTTTGCCACAGTGGAATAAATGGTACATCCCTTGCCAAGATATCCTGAATTTTGCTAAAAATCTGATTTCGCTTAGCTGGATCTTTTTCTAAACGCTGTTGGGCAATCAATTGATTCATCTCGGGGTTGTGATAGAAAGATCCCCAATATTGGCTACCACCTTTGGTACAACCATTTTTCCCTACTTCTTCGCACAGCAGAAAAGGTTGAGTGAAGTTATCTGGGTCGAAAAAGTCAGGGACAAAATCTAGCAAGAACGCTGGATAAACGCCTTTATCGATAAAGGCATAGGCAACGGTTTGATCGACTTTCTCTAACTTAATTTGCAAAATTTTACCGACATTTTTGGCGATCGCGGCTTTTAGCGTACTGGCAACTAGATCTCCATTCCCAGCATATTTGGGTGTATACCAAATCGAAATTTTAACAGGATTATCATCTGAGTAACCTGCTTCAGTCAGCAACTTTCTGGCTAACTTGGCGTTACCATCACCATAGCTTTGCTGAAATACGGGTTTGTAGGCTGGGAGAGTAGAGGGGATCAGGCTATAAACTGGATTTCTCTGTCCTTGAAATACTCGTTTCTGGAGCAAGGGGCGATCGATCGCTGCGGCGATCGCCTGTCTTACCTTGACATTATTCAATGGCGGTTGCGCCACATTTAGCACCATAAATAGCATGGTCGCCCCCTGGTTAGAGGCAATCGTCCAGCCATTTTTACCAGCATTAGCTTCTAGATTATGAATCTGCGCTGGGCTAAGCGTTTGGAAAGCCACATCCACCGCACCAGTTTTAAAGGCATTGAGCAGATTAGCATTTGACGATAAAAACTGAATATCGATACCTTTATTTGCTTGTCTTTCTCCCCAGTAATCTGGGAAAGCCGCCAGACGCAGAACATTTCCCTCAATGTACTGGGTTAGCTGATATGGCCCCGTACCAACAATTTTTTTGGGAAGAAACCCTTTCTTACCGTCGCCGTTATACGCCTGCGGTGAGATTGCACCTGCACCTGTAAATGCTAAGACTTGTGGGAAGAACTGAAATGGCTGCTTCAGGTTAATTACCAATTCTGTAGGGCTGGTAACGCGAATCGATTTCACCACATCCGCCAGTAAAAATGAGGGCGACCCTTTTAAGTTTATGAAGCGTTTCAGTGAAAATGACATTGCTTCAGCCGAAAAATCAGTGCGATCGTGGAATTTCACACCTGTGCGGATGGGAATTGTATAAGTTAGTCCATCATCACTCACCTTGGGCATGGCGGTTGCTAGCTGTGGTACTAGCTCAGTTGTGCCAGGTTTGTAAGTATATAGCCGCTCCAGCGTATTGAAATGGACATTCCCCACAAATTGACTGTAGGCATCGGCGGGATCGAGCGTGGTAATGGTGCTAGTGGTCCCGATCGTAATCCGTCCCGACCTGGCAACCACCTTTTTGGGAGTGGGGAGATTATTCTGGCAGGCAAAAAGAATGCTGACCAAGAGCGCCCCAGTCAGCAATAGTGATATAAATTTTTTAACAGAGTGCCGCATCGACAAAATAATGATTAGTGGAGTCTTTTGTAAATTTCTAGCTACAGCTTACAGGTGTACCCACTTCTTTGGGGGTAGCAAAAGAAGTACCGCAGCTACAAGACTTACTGGCATTAGGGTTGCGGAAACGGAAGCCGCCACCCATAAAGTCTTCGGTATAGTCCAGCTCTAGCCCCTGCAATTGGGGTAAGTTTTCGTTATTGACGACGATCGCGACACCATTACATTCAAATTCGTTATCGTCTGCCTGTAATTGCTCGGCAAACTCCATGACATAGGATAGCCCCGAGCAGCCACCTTTTTTAATCCCAACTCTAAGGGGGGCAGTTGTACTTTTTTGATTTTGCAGGCTTTTGACCCGCACGATTGCCGCATCTGTAAGAGTAATCATGAGTATCGTTTCTCCAATATGTGATCTAGATCTAAAATTGTTAGAGTAGCTATAGCTAGTCCTCAAGTACAACTAAAGCCATGCTAGCAAGAGCGACGTTTGTATAACCTGCCAGTTTTGCAGCTTTATAGAATGGCTTAGTTAAAAAGCAACGGTGAACACCAAAAAGTCTTACGCCTGTATCTAGCAATAAGCCAGTTTTGAAGTGAAAGTTACGATGCAATTTAATTGCTTTGGCTAAGTTAGATCCTTTTTGACATGTCATAAACTGAATTAACCTCATTTCATTTCCTATATATATACTAATCTCTACGAAGATATCGAAAAGTTTATGCAATTTGCAGATCGCCTTAAGTCTTTAGGTTCTAATGTTTTTGCTGACATGGATACAGCTAAAGCTGTGGCTAGACAGTCAGGGCAGACAGTCATCGATCTATCACTTGGTTCGTCTGACTTGCCTACCGCACCGCACATTATAGAGGCGATCGCCACGGCTTTAGGCGATACCGAGACGCATGGCTATGCACTATTTCAGAGTACCAGTGCTATGCGAGTCGCAGTGGCAAGCTGGATAGATCGGAAATTTGGTGAAAATGTTGATCCCGATACAGAGGTATTACCGCTAATTGGATCGCAGGAAGGTACTGCCCACTTACCGCTCGCAATTTTAAATCCTGGTGACTTTGCACTGCTGCAAGATCCTGGCTACCCCTCACATTATGGCGGCATTCACCTGGCAGGCGGACAGATCTATGGTATGCCACTACTAGCAGAAAATCGATTTCTGCCTGAGTTTGCGAATATTCCCGCTCCCGTTTTGGCACAGTCTAAATTAATGGTGCTGAGCTATCCCCATAACCCCACGACGGCGATCGCCTCCTTAGAGTTTTTTCAGACCGCTGTGCAGTTCTGTCAGCAGCACAATCTAGTTCTAGTGCATGATTTTCCCTACGTGGATTTCGTCTTCGATCGCTCTACGCCACCATCGATCTTGCAAGCAGATTGCGGTCGCTCTGTGTCGATAGAATTTTTCACGATGTCCAAGTCCTACAATATGGGCGGCTTTCGCATCGGGTTCGCCGTGGGTAATCGTTACTTAATTAGCGCTCTGCGGCAAATAAAAGCGGTTGTGGACTTTAACCAATATCGGGGTATTATGCGCGGTGCGATCGCAGCTTTAGAGGGCGATCAAACAACAGTTAAACAATCCGCCGATATATTTCAGCAGCGCCGCGATACGATGGTTACGGCGCTTGATGCAATCGGCTGGCATGTTCCCACACCAGAATCCACAATGTATCTATGGGCAAAGTTACCCGAACCGTGGTCAAATAATTCGGTCAAGTTTTGCATCGATCTCGTCCAAGCAACTGGTGTAGCACTCGCACCTGGATCGGGCTTTGGCAAGCATGGCGAAGGCTACGTGCGTTTTGCCCTAGTACATGCGCCTGATGTGTTGCAGTTGGCAGCTCGAAAAATTGGCGAATTTCTGGCTTAGGCAATTTCTCTTTACCCAGATTGGTTGGGGCAGACATCGGAGCAGTGCCCCTCCACCCTACATTCAACAATTGTGGTAATTGCGATTATTGGTAAATTCCTGTGCGGAAATACAAATAGCCAAAAAGAAGCCCCCTGAGCGTCTTGCCTTGTTTCGACTTCAGGGGGTATTCTTTTGTTCACTCCTCACATCCACAACAATAACCGAATAATTAGCTAATGTCTTGCAGTTTTCTGCACACATGCGATCGCTTTTATACCCAATCTTTTTACGCGCAGATTGGGTAACCTGAGATTAAGCCACTATTGTCATATTGAACTACCTATGATTACGCCTAAAGACTTAGGATTTCATCAGCCTGCTGAATGGGAACCCCATACTGCCTGTTGGTTAGCTTGGCCCAGTCATCGCGAATTATGGCTTGAGCAGCTTGAAGCAGTACAGTCTGAGTTTGTTGACCTATGTAAAGCGATCGCCCAGTCAGAAACCCTAGAAATTTTAGTTCTGGATGAGGCAAGCGAGCAAACTGCTCGCGATCGCTTGGGCGATTTACCTGTGTGTTTACATCGCATTCCCTTTGGTGACATCTGGATGCGTGATATCGCACCGATCTTCACGATTGGGGCAGGGCGATCGCAACTAGCATCTCTAAATTTCATCTGGAATGGTTGGGGAGAGAAATATTTACTCGAAAACGATGACGAAGTCGCAGCGAGGATCGCTAAGTCTTTAGACTTCCGTACCTTTAACTTCGCCTGGATCTTAGAAGGTGGTGCGGTGGAAGTGGACGGTCAGGGAACATGTCTAACAACTCGCCAATGTTTGCTCAACAAAAATCGCAATCCCCACATGAGTCAAGCTGAAATTGAGATGGGACTATGTGGCGCATTGGGGGTCGAAAAAATTCTCTGGTTAGATCGAGGGCTGCTCAACGACCATACAGATGGACATATTGATACAATCGCCCGTTTTGTGGCACCAGGCGTAGTGACATGTATGCAAGCCCAAGATCCTGACGACCCTAATTCCGAAGTATTTGCTGAGATTGCAACGCAATTAAGAACTTTTACTGATGCGCGCGATCGCAAGCTAGAGGTAATAGAGATTCCATCCCCTGGTTTGGTGCTAGATCCTGATGGCGAAGTCATGCCCGCCAGCTATCTCAATTTCTACATTGCAAACGATCGTGTTGTTGTGCCGATCTACGGGACGCAGTATGACGACCAGGCTGTAGCGGCGATCGCTGCTTGCTTCCCTAATCGCCAAACATTAGGGCTAAGTGCCAAGCATATTCTTTTGGGTGGTGGCGCTTTCCACTGCATTACGCAACAGCAACCTGCAGTTTAGCAAGCTGTCAGCGATCGCGATCGCATATTCCGAGGGAAAGCATCACACTTGCCTAGGGATCGCGATCGCGAACGTTCTTTGAGATTTTGGCGATGATGAATTCATCGAAAAAGATAAATCGAATTCAAGCTTCGAACCAAAACCAAAGGAAACCTGATTATGCGTAACATCACTGAAAATATTTCCCTCAAAAAACTCGGCTGGTTAGCCGCTTTACCTTTATCCCTAGCTGCCTTCAGCGCGAGTGTTATTCCAGCTCAGGCAGGTGAACATCACCGTAAAGATACCATCGTGTACGATTCTAAAAGCCCTGATTACACCTATTGCAGTCGCTGGGAATATCGCCACGAGTATCGCTGTACCGGATATAAACCTCGCTACGAACGCCATCACGTCCGTTATGACAAATGGGATTATCGCTACCACAAAAAAGATCGTCATGATTCTCATCAATCAGACTGGAAAAGATAGATGATAGGTGATATGAAGAGGCTGCGAACTATTCCCAAATTGGTATCGCCGCCTCTTATCCAACTAATTTCGCGCGGACTCATAAATCCATTAACATCTCATTAGATGTCTCAAGGGAGAAATTGCCACGACACAAGTTGCAAGATTAGCAGGATAGCCAAAATGATTGCGGTATTGCGAATTTTGTTTAGAATTGGCTGCACTTCATAGGTGACGAGCAATTGCTCTTTTGCCAGATCGCTCTCGGGCTTCTGCCAAAGCTGTCCATCATACCAACCACTCTCTTCATAGAGAACCGTGGGGCTTTTGAGTCGATCTTTAATGTATACCCAACCCAAAAAGAGGCGCAGTAAGGGTAAACCCAATCCAATGGTAGAACCCATACTTGCCAAAAATAGAAATTGTCCCAGATGTCGGCCAGGTGAAAAACTAACCGCCGCAATGGGGCCAGTAAATATCCACCAACCCAACCAGATCAGTAAGAGCGTCCTTGTGTAAGGCCACCAATCGAGCGCTGCCCAGCGAAAGAAATATGACTCCTTCAGGGCAACGTACTCGTTTAACGGTCTTTGTTCTTCGGGAACGGGACAGGTCATATGCCAAGGCGTTGAAAGATCTGATCCAAGTTTTTCATATGTTTCTGCGGATCGAAACAGGCTTGCAGTTCTTCAGCAGATAGTGATTGCTTTACCGATTCATCCGCACAAATCAAAGCACGGAAATTACCTTCGGGTTTGTTCCAGGCTTGATGAGCGCAACGCTGCACGATCGCATAGCTATCTTCACGACTCAAACCCTTGCCAACTAAGGCAAGCAGTACTTGCTGACTAAACACAACACCGCCATAGCAGTTGAGGTTGCGTTCCATATTGTGAGCATGTACCAACAGGTGTTTGATCAGATCGGTAGTTTCCGACAACATGAAATGGGTGAGAATGCAGGCATCAGGCAGGATTATGCGCTCGGCGGCACTGTGGGAAATATCGCGTTCGTGCCAGAGTGCTACGTTTTCCAATGCTGTAGTGGCATAGCCCCTCACTACCCTCGCCATACCTGTCAGGCGCTCGGAGCGGATGGGATTGCGCTTGTGGGGCATTGCCGACGAGCCCTTTTGACCTGGAGCAAAAAATTCCTCTACTTCCAGTACATCGGTACGCTGGAGATTGCGGATCTCAACGGCGAAGCGTTCGATCGATGCGGTTAGGAGTGCTAGCGCTTGCAAGAACTCAGCATGGCGATCGCGGGAAATTACCTGTGTCGATGCGCAATCAGGCTTGAGTCCTAGTTTTTGACAGGCGATCGCTTCGATGCGCGGATCGACATTGGCATAGGTACCAACTGCACCAGAGATTTTGCCGACAGCAATGCTCTTGCCAAGATTAACCAGGCGATCGCGGTGGCGCAAAACTTCAGCCAGCCAACCTGCCAGCTTAAAGCCAAACGTAATTGGCTCGGCGTGGATGCCATGCGTGCGTCCTGCCATAATCGTGTAGCGATGCTGCTGCGCCTGGTAGCGAATCGCCTGAATTAGGACTTCTACTTGCTCCAGGATCAGGTTTAAGCTATGCACCATTTGCAGTGCCAAAGCCGTATCTAAAACATCGGAACTAGTTAAACCCAAATGGATGTAGCGCCCCGCATCGCCGACATGCTCGTTAACATTTGTCAGGAAGGCAATAATGTCATGGCGAACCTCTGCCTCAATTTCGGCAATTCTTTGGGGATCGAACTGCGCCTTTTTTCTGATTTCATCAACCGCCTCGGAGGGGATATAGCCTAGCTCCGCTTGGGCTTCGCAAACTGCCACCTCAACATTTAGCCAGGTTTGATATTTGTGGCGTTCTGTCCACAGTCGCCCCATTTCCGGTAAAGTATATCGCTCTATCAAAGTTTAATTTTTGCTAAAAACAAATGCTGTCAATACTCAATAAGTGTACCAAATTGCCTCTTGTTGACTAACTGATATGACGTCGGCACTAAAATTTCCCAATGATTTTCTTCTACCTTTGCCACCACAGATAACGGCAAAACTACTTTTCATCTTTAATTAAATCTAATGTTTGCTGCTTCTAAACGTTTGAGTGCCTCACCAAGAATATCGCGATCGGCAATTAAGCTAATCCGCACATACCCTTCACCACCTTTACCAAAGGCGCTACCAGGAGTCATCACCACACCCGTACTCTGTAGTACTTGAAGGGCAAAGTCGATAGATTTCATGCCGCTTGGACAGGGAACCCACAGATACATCGTGGCAGAGGTTTTAGGGATATTCCATCCCAACTTTCCTAAACCTTCGATCAGGAAATCTCGGCGATCGCTATAGCGATTACACACAGTTTCTAAATAGGAATCGGGTAGCCGCAAGGCAGTTTCCGCCGCGACTTGAATTGCCGAAAAAATACCGTAATCGATATTAGTTTTGAGCGTCCTCAACCACTGAATCACATGACTATTTCCGACCACAAAGCCTACGCGCCATCCAGCCATGTTGTAGGTTTTGGACAATGTGTGAAACTCTACGCCGACATCCTTGCCACCTGGAATCTCTAGCAAACTCGTGGGCTGATAGCCATCAAAGGCAAGCTCAGCGTAAGCCATGTCGTGAACAAGTAAGATGTCATATTTACGGGCAAAGGCCACCGCCTCCTCAAAAAATTCTCTGGGTGCAACAGCGGCAGTGGGGTTGTTAGGGTAGTTAAAAAAGAGAACTTTGGCGCGCTTTGCCACCGCTTCGGGGATGCTACTTAGGTCTAGCAACCAATTTTGCTCTGGCTTGAGGATTACTTCATAAACCTCGGCACCTGCAATTAAGGGGCCACGAAAATGCGCGGGATAGGAAGGACTAGGTACTAACACTAGATCGCCAGGATTCAGAAAAGCTAATGCCAGGTGGGTTAGCCCTTCTTTTGAGCCAATAAGGGGTAATGCTTCGCTTTTGGGATCGAGCTCAACCTTATAGCGGTGAAAGTACCAATCTGTAATGGCACGGCGAAAGCTGTCAGTCCCTTCAAATGGAGGATAGCCATGATTGCGGGAATCTTGCAGTGCTTTTGATGCGCTTTCAACAATTGGTGCTGGCGTTGCCCCATCAGGATTCCCCATACCCAGGTCAATTAACTTAAAACCTTTTTCTTCTTTAGCTTGGAGCTTGAGCGCATCCAAGCTAGCGAATACATAGGGTGGAAGATCTTTGAGGCGTTGGGCGGGCTGCAGCCAGTCTTTCATAGGTTTACTAAATGGGTTTGAGTTTAGAAGAAATCGTGGGCAATTCCCGAGCAATTTCACAATAAGCGCGGTAAGCGTTGATACAGCCTCTCATTCTAGTGCTTTTTTATAGACCTGGAAAAAAGCGATCGCAATTGCAGCAATTCCAAATTCAAAATAAGGCAAGAATGTGGGTAAGGCAGGAGAATATAAGGAGGATCGCATAGAAGGTAGCCTTATGAAGTCAATGCGCCTGAGTTTTGACGTTTTGCTAGGGTTTCTACACCAAGCGGTTGATCAAACGAAAGACCCACGGCAAAAGAGTAATGGCACGCGCTACAGCCTGAAGGACGCAGTTTTGGCGGCATTTTCGGTATTTTTCATAATGCGAGTCGTTTTTAGAACATAGCTTTGGGCATAGTCAACACAATTTAGCTGCGACTTTACTTACTCCTAATCTCTTAGCATTTTTATTCCATACCGTTTTGCAATTGGTTGACAATTCTTCCCAACCCATCCGCAAACAACGAGGTACACGTAGAGGATTCTTTCAAGATATCCTCAGCCTTACCAAGTATCTCTTATTTGATAGTTGGCAACACTGTAACTAACTTTATGCTCCCGATTCCCCTCCTTCCCCTAATTCTTCTTGATTTTTGAATTTAGAATTGCTGGCGATCGCTAGTAACGAGTACTTAAACATGATTATGTATGGCACAATGGATTAAAACTCATCCATGGAAAGCAATGCTTAACCTTTCCTATGACCCACTACTAAGACTCCCTACGGCTGAGGAACTACCCCACTCAGACGACACACCTGTGGACAACGAACTCCAGAACGACATTCCTAATTTCATCCTCAATCTTCTGCGCCTGATTTGGGAGGAACGTCAGGATTGGTTCTTTGGTGTGGATATGGCTGTTCACTACAAGTTCGGCACACCCGCGATCGTGCCTGATGGTTTTTTGGCTTTAGGAGTGCCGAGATATAAAAGCAAGGGCGGGCGGTTGAGCTATCTGCTATGGCAAGAAGAAAATGTCATGCCAGTACTTGCTTTAGAGGTGATTTCAGAAGAGTATAACGGAGAGTATGAGAAAAAGCTAGAAATCTATCAGAGCGCAGGAATTTTGTACTATGCCATCTACAATCCCTTAACAGAGAGTAAGAGAAAGTATAAAGACCGATTATCGTTGGAGATTTATAAACTTGTTGATGGCAATTATCGACTAATTGCTGCTAATAAGCAGGGTATTGTATGGATGCCAGAAATCGGCTTTGGAATGGGATGTGAAGTCAGATTATTTGCTACTTGGGAAAGAGAGTGGTTGTATTTATATGATGAAGCAGGTAATCGATATTTAACTGCTAACGAGGTTGCTCAACAGGAGCGTATAGCCAAACAACAAGCTGAGGCGATCGCCGCTCAAGAGTATCAAGAAAAATTACAAGAACGTCAGGAAAAACTCCAAGAACGTACTGCCAAAGAGCAGGCTGAAATAATCGCTGCTCAAGAACATCAAGAAAAATTACAAGAACGTACTGCTAAAGAAGAAGCTGAGGCGTTGCTAAAAAAATACCGCGATCGCTTCGGTGATATCCCTGACTAAATGGCGATCGCCACCTGAAAATTGATAAGAGCGATCTCGTAAAACAAAAAGCAAACTGATGATCTCTGAGGCTTGTGCTTTTGCCTGAGGCATCATAGGTGAATGTGCGAGTTTTGCCTAAGGCGTTTGTTTCAGAGGTGAGGCGATCGCAGGAATTAGGAACGAAATCGTTGCGATCGCTAGTAAGCAATGCTTAAACATGATTATCAATACTTCGGACAAAATTAAGGAATTAAAGAGCCATAGGAACAGAGTTTTTGGTAGTTAGGATGATTTTTAATCAAAGTAGGATTCAAGTCTAAGTTGGAAATAAACAGATCTAGGAG
>JANMRU010000288.1:0-1255 GCA_031388585.1 Pseudanabaena sp. SOY_30_concoct_251
AATACACCCTCCAACCGATTGGGAGAGACTACGAATGTGTAGTCTGTCATCTGGAGCATTTCCTTTTGCTTTTGAGGCTATGAAAATAGATCGTTGCCCAGGGGAAGGGGAATTTGCTGGTCGAACAGCCGACAATGCCTATGTTTACACAGATGGAGGAGTTTTCGAGAATGAGCCATTAGGTTTAGCTAAAAAACTTGCAGAGTGGCTTGATGAAAAAGCAAGACCTACAGGTAACGATGCTAATACAAAAAATGAAAATTCCAAGCACGATGAGTCTAATCGCGTTTATCTCTATGTTGCACCAGGCAATAAGCACTCTACTGCAAATATTAATTTTGGAAGAACTGAACAGGTTGATCTTTTGACTACCTTAAAATCACTAATTTCAGCATTTTTTCATCAAGCCCGATTTCAAGACTGGATTATTAAAGATTTGGACAGTAAGAGTCCTATTTTTCAGATTACAGTTGAAGATAAAGAATTAATTGGCGAATTACTATTTGCCTTTGCGGGTTTCTTAGATATTCGATTCCGTCATTTTGATTACAATATTGGTAGGAGATCTGCGAGAGAAGCCTTAGAAGAATTTTCAAAGAAAAAGACTAACAATTCGTCTAATCCCAATTTAGTATACTGGGAAGATAAAGAGGCTGGCTTTATTTGGGAATGGACTTCTTCTGATGGAAGTGAAATAATAACTGTCAACAAGGAAGATTATGCAAAACTCGCAGCCAACAATTCTATTGATGAACTCCTGAAGGAAGTTGATTACAAGAAGCGCAAGATAATACACAAAGCTCTCATGGCAAGAGTAATGGCATTAATTGGCTTTGTTAATGAAAAACTAGATGATGAAGATAGAAAAAAAAGTGTTCTTCTTGGCAGTGTGCGTCGCTTGATAAGAAGGTCATGGACGTTTGTAATTGTCAAGCCTACAGTTTGGATAATAGCAGGACTATTTCTGCATCGCAAGCTACTTCTAAATGATAAAGGACATTCTTGATGTGGTTTGTGAGATAGGTGATCACTATCGAAAAAAATTGTTAAGGAGCACTTCATGACAAACAAAACTATAGAGCGATCGCTTTTAGAAAGTCTTCATGCTTACGTGAAGCGTTTTGAAATACCTAATTCTCGTGCAGATCTTCTTGCGATCGCCAGTTCAATTTTAACATTTCAGCAAAAGAAAGGAAGCATAGTAATCAATGCAAAACATTAGGCTGCTTGAAATCAAGGTACAAGAGCAACCTGT
>JANMRU010000289.1:0-3890 GCA_031388585.1 Pseudanabaena sp. SOY_30_concoct_251
AGGCTTTGGCTATCGCGATCGCATTTTGGACAAAATAATCTGGGAATTGTCTGATTAGCGATCGAGATCACTGCGATCGCACGTATATGCTGGTACAGGTTAATTATGCGATCGCGGCACTTTGCCCAGAGCTAACCAACACCAATGAGTGCAATCATGCCCATAATAGATAGCCAATTCTCAATACATTTTTGGGGGGTAAGGGGAAGTATTGCCACCCCTGGTCATGGAACTGTCCGCTATGGGGGGAATACTCCTTGTGTGGAAATGCGGTGCCACGGCAAACGTCTAATTTTTGATGGCGGTACTGGAATTAGGGGACTAGGACAGCATCTTATGGGAGAGATGCCTGTGGAAGCCAGTATTTTCTTTACCCATACCCATTGGGATCACATTCAGGGGTTCCCATTTTTTACACCTGCGTTTATTAGCGACAACAAGTTTAATATTTACGGAAAGCGAACATCTAGTGGTGCCTTGATACAGGAAATTTTAGAAGGGCAAATGCTGCATCCCAATTTTCCTGTGCCCTTACAGGTGATGGGTGCATCAATGCAATTTCATGAAGTCAAAATTGGGGAATATATTGATTTAGGCAATGGTGTGTTAGTAGAACCAGGTAGGCTTAATCATCCAGGTGGAGCAACAGGCTATCGAGTTAGTTGGGGGGATGAGGTGGCAGTCTATGCGACAGATACAGAACACTTCCACGATCGCCTCGATCCTAATCTGATTTACCTTGCCCGCGATGCAGATGTACTTATTCTTGACTCTACATACACCGATGAGGAGTATTGGTCAGAAAAATCATCGAAGATTGGTTGGGGGCATTCTACTTGGCAAGAAGCGGTTAAGGTTGCAGAAGCGGCGAATGTTAAAAAATTAGTCATCTTTCATCACGATCCGTGTCATGACGACGAGATGTTAGATGAAATTGGGGAATTAGTAAATGAGAGGTTCCCAAATGGAATTATGGCAAAGGAAGGTGAATCGTTACCGATCTCATCATTTGGAAATTCTGAGAAGAAAGTAAATCTGTCAAATATTAGTTCTGCTTAGGTTGAGCAGATTAGGACTTATGGCAAATTGAAACCAAACCCACCACAGATAAATCATTAAAACCCGTGCGGGGGCTGTGCCCTTGTGACCAGCTTTTTGTGGTGGACTTGAACAAAAACTGCTGTAAGCACTTAATATAGCTAGCGTTTAGATCGTATTGACAGATTTTAATTGGCGGTGTGGGGGCATTGCCCCCATAGAGGGGTAGAACCCCTCCACCCCGTCCTAACCTAATTGGCGATAGCTATAGCAGAAACACCTGACTTAATAATTTAAAAATATGAAAATTGTCTGCATCGTCTGAATCATTAACGAAGGCGGGCTTTTTTGTGCAGACAAATCAGTGCGATCTGAACTTCATGTTGATAGCAACCCGATCTTTCCCGATCTTTTGACCAGATCTTTCCTGAACTTTTCTGATTGACAGCCCAGAAAAAGTTTCCTATTCTAAAAAAGTGCTAAGGAACATATTACGAACACCCGACGTATTAGAAATCACCAAGATTAATTGAGGAATTCTCAAAAGTTTCCATCAAATCTGCAAATTAAAGTGTTCTGCACTGTTTCTTCGAGAAGATTGCTAACCTCTTAAATGGCTCCCTACAACTATATTAAGGGGGACCTAGATGGAATTTAAAATTATTTGTCTTTATGACAATTTCCCTAGGATTTTGGTGCTCAGATAATTTGTCCAACCAATGAGCGTTTGCCCATTCATCCCGTAGAACATTAAGTGGTGAGCCACAGCACATGAACTAAACCAGACAACAAACTAAAAGATTAAGGAGAAAAAATGATAACAGAATGTAATAAATGAACGACAAGTACGTTATTTCAATGGTTTACGCCTATAAAATTCGCTCTTAATAATTGTTAGATTGAAAAACCTTCCCTAGTTTTTCACTTTTATATGGTTCGGGAATTGATTGTTAGAGAGCGTCTTTGCATACTATATCTTTTGATTCGATAAAAATTTTTTAAGAGCTATTAAGACTGCAATACCTCTCAGATAGGCAAATAGGTAGATGTTGTAAAGGCATAGATTTTGCATCTTTAATAAATCTAAATGTAAATCCTCACAAGTTCCTCATATTTAAATTATTAGATAATTATAGGACTTACGCACCGTGAAAGATAAAACCCGAATTTTAAGGGGTTTGGGGCGTTGCCCCAATTGAGGGCGAAGCCCTCAAACTCCCTCCCATTCACTTTTCGTGGATTTAACTGCGTAAGTCCTAATTAGTGATGGTTGTGAGAAGAGTGTAGCCATATAACCCATTTATTTACAGATCTGCGAATCTAAGGTGCTTAGACGATTAGCTTATTTGATCGCTAAATCATTATTTAGAGGAGTCAATATATAAAATGTCTGTCTCAACTCCCGTTTTCTCAAAAAAACTTTTAAGCATTATCCATTCTTTAAATCTTGAATCAGTAGATTCTGCCCTTTTCAGAGATTTCAGCCAACTCTTCGAAACCTGTGAGTTTAAGTTGGGTGATGAACTGATTAGCAATAATGCATCTGAGCGATCGCAAGATCCTATTCATAACGATCGTGATGACAGTTATTTTTACTTAGTTCTAGAAGGACAAATACGCTTGCTTGCCTTTGATGCCACTAAGCAGCGAGAAGTCTCGGTGATATTAATAGGCGAAGGCGAAAGCATTGGCGCTGATAGTTTGGGTGGTAAGGCTTTGTTATCTTACAAGGCGATCGCTGCTAGTACAGTGGTAGCTGCTCGGATTTCCGCCTCTCAACTACGGTTTTGGCTAGATCGGTTGCCGCCATTAGATGCTCACCTGCAACAGCATATTCGTCGCAGACAATGTCTGATTTTCTTGAAAACTTTGACAGAGCTGCGGACACTGCCTGGTGCCACCTTACAGCAGCTATGCCCTTACCTAAAGAAAGTTAAGATCGCTGCTGGGAAATTTCTAGTCAAGTCTACGCCCTCAGACCGTGGACGCTATTGGCTATATAGCGGCACGATTCAAAACCAGGAATCTACAGAGACCGCAGTACCTCAGATTGGGGAAAGTTGGGGTTATCCTATTGCTGTACCTAGCGGTTGGACTGCCCAAACCGATCTGCTTGGTTACCTGCTGCCTGCAGAACAGTTTGAGAGCATCCAAGCGATCACGCCAAATTTAGCTGACATATTGCAAGGAAAAATCGAACCCGATCAAGAAATTCGAGATCGAGTAAAACCCAATGGCGATCTTGGTCTAACTGGTCAGTCAGCAATAGCGAGAAATACTCCTAAATCCAATACCCCCAGAATAATTTATCCCCCTCAAGCTGACGAACAACCATCTAAGTCTGTTGCGATCGCGCATAGCAAGAGTACTAAACCTGGATTAATTCCATTTCCCCAACCCGCCAGTAATGGTTCTAGGAGGAGATGGCTGTGGGCGCGTTATCCATTTATCGAACAACAGAGCTCTTCAGATTGCGGTGCTGCCTGCTTAGCAATGGTAGCGCAGTACTGGGGTAAGCGTTTTAGCTTGAGCTTTCTGCGGGAGTTAGCAGGTGTGGGTCGCTCTGGTGCCACGCTCAAAAGCCTAGCCAAAGCAGCGGAAAGCCTGGGATTTCATGCAAGTCCTGTGCGAGCCTCCCTAAACAAGTTGACCAATCAACAAAACCCCTGGATTGCCCATTGGCAGGGGGATCATTATATTGTTGTCTATCAGGTTAAAGGAGATCGGATCGTCATTGCTGATCCTGCCGTAGGGAAGCGATCGCTCAGCCATACAGAATTTCTAAATGGCTGGACAGGCTACGCTCTTCTACTCGAACCAACATCTCAACTCGCCGCAACTGAAACAGAGAA
>JANMRU010000035.1:0-9978 GCA_031388585.1 Pseudanabaena sp. SOY_30_concoct_251
ACCCGCTTTATGCAGATCGGTTGCTACGTAGCGACCGCTGGGTTTGAGGTCGCAGAGTACAGGCACTCGCCCTCGAATGGTTTCAAAATCATCGATTGTGAGTTCAACACCTGCGGCATTGGCGATCGCCAACAGATGTAATACCGCATTTGTAGAACCACCCACTGCCATAATCACGGCGATCGCATTTTCAAAAGCTTTGCGCGTGATAATTTGACGCGGCAGGATTTGCTTCTTAATCGCTTCAACTAAAACCGCTGCTGACTTAGCGGCACTGTCAGCTTTTTCGGCATCTTCCGCTGCCATCGTAGAGGAGTAGATCAAACTCATGCCCATCGCCTCAAAAGCCGAGGACATCGTATTGGCGGTAAACATGCCACCGCACGAACCTGCACCAGGACAAGCACTACGCTCTACTGCCATCAATTCTTTTTCATCGATTTTGCCAGCACTATACTGACCGACCGCTTCAAATGAGCTAACTACGGTGAGGTCGCGCCCATCGTAATGACCAGGCTTGATCGTGCCGCCATAGACAAAAATTGCCGGAATATTCATGCGAGCCATTGCCAACATAGCGCCAGGCATATTTTTATCGCAGCCACCGATCGCAATGACACCATCTAAGCTTTGACCGTTGCAGACCGTTTCAATCGAGTCGGCAATTACTTCACGCGAAACCAGCGAATATTTCATCCCCTCGGTTCCCATAGAGATGCCATCGCTAATTGTAATCGTGCCGAATATCTGGGGCATTGCACCCACATCTTTTAATTCGGCAAAAGCTCTTTGAGCCAGATCGCCAAGCCCCATATTACAGGGCGTAATATTGCTGTAGCCATTGGCAACTCCCACAATGGGCTTGTCAAAGTCTGCATCGCTAAAGCCAACTGCACGTAACATCGCACGATTGGGCGATCGCTGTACGCCTTCAGTGACAACCTTACTTCTGCGGTTATCTGGCATAGATTTTAGTATCCTTAATGTTCTCGATTAACTAGAAATAGCAATCCGATATGAATTGTAAGTTGGGGGTGTGGGGGGTACGCCCCCACGAAGGGTTTCGCCCCTTCACCCCTAAACAAACCAAAGTCGATCGCTACACACATTCTAGAATCGATCGAACTGGTCTTTAGCAGAGTCCGTATAATTTTTAACCTCTGCTAGGGAGCGTTTTAAACGCTAGCAGTATGAAAAGGGCTGGTTAAGCGCTGTAACTGCTGTACTAACAAACTGAGAAATAAGCCCACATCTGTCACCACACCCACGGATTCCACGGAGCCGCGATCGGCGAGTTTAGTCACGACAGCAGGATTGATGTCCACGCATACCATCTTCACGCCCGCAGGAGTCATGTTGCCCACACCAATCGAATGCAACATCGAAGAGAGCATCAGAATCATATCTGCACCTCTAATTTGCTCGGCATATTTCTGCTGCGCTTTAATCAAATCCATCTCAGTATCGGGTAGAGGGCCGTCATCGCGGATCGAACCAGCAAGCACAAATGGGATATTGTGCGTGACACACTCGTACATAATGCCAGTTTTGATTACACCCACTTCCACAGCTTTGGCGATACTGCCATAGCGACACACCGTATTAATTACCTTGAGGTGGTGACGGTGTCCGCCTCGCACGGGAACTCCCTTTGACATGTCGACTCCAAGAGAAGTTCCCATTAAAGCTTGTTCGATATCATGCACGGCGATCGCATTACCACCTAAGAGCGACTGCACGTAGCCATTACGAATCAAATGCGATAAATGTTCGGCACCACCAGTGTGAATTACTACGGGTCCGGCGGTGACTACGACTTTTCCCCCGCGATCGCGAATTTTCCGCAGTTCCCAGGCAATCTGCTCGACGACTAATTCCACCCGCCGCTCGCTCGATACTCCTGCACCCATAAAGCTAAATTCGGGCGTAGTTGTATTGCGTTTTTCGCGTGATTCGGTCTTGCGCGTGGTACGGATACCTTCTACGCCAACAATGACGCGATCGCCTACTTCTAAATCTCTGAGCAGCTTGCAATAAGCCATATCTCCATCAGTTGAGTGGCCGATGACAACTGCGCCATCCATCCGCTGATTTTGCACCTTCAGCCATTCACAAGCTACTCTCACTTCTGTGGGATAGATTGTGGTCACATAGAAATCATCGGGAGCTACTCCGGACTGCACGCATACCTCGATATTTGTATCACAAGTCTCTTGTGGAGGTGGAACTGCGCCTAAATCGATCAATTGCGACATGATTTCTTCCATCACATCATGGGAGGGCGCTGACACTCTCACTTCTGCAATAGAAGTACTTTGACGTTGTTCGCCTAATTGGAAGTTAAGTACCTGGAAGCTACCACCATTCTCGATGATTAAGTCTAAAGCCTGGTTCATAATCCCAGCATCCAGCAAATGTCCTGCCATCTGCACAATTCGACTTTCCACAGGCGAAAGGGCATGAACATCTTCTAGAACTGGCTCGTTCATCCGCAAAGTCAGACATTTAGCGGCACCACCAGCTTTAAGGAATTCCGTTAATGGAGTTTCAATCACCTCAAAACCTGCATCGGTAAGGCGCTTTTTCAAACTACTGCCAACCTTATTCACCACAACGGCTGAGCCGATATTGACCGCATTGCAGGCAAAATTCACCGCATCTACTTCCTCGATCGCAATGCGCTTCTCCGCCGACACTCTCATTTCAATCACGCGATTGGAATAGGAATCAAACGCATCAGGATAATAAAGCAAATAGCCGCCACTTAGCGGACAAAAACAGGTGTCTAGGTGATAAAAGCGACTATCAATTAAACGTAGGGATAATACCTCAATATCTAGCCATTTTGCCAAATATGGATGCGAGTCGAGTTCAGAGCGGAAACCATAACCTGCCCATAACCAACGACCTTCGCGATCGAGCAAAGCATCACCTGCGCCCTCAAATGGCAATTCCTTCGGGAGTTCAAATACTGAATAGCCTTGAGCCTCAAACCATGCCTTGAAATGCGGTTCTTCGCCCTGACGCTCCTTATGGAAAAAACGACTAAGCACGACGTTATTACCTAAAACCAAGCCAGCATTTGCGGTAAATACTAGATCTGGCCAGCCTTTTGCCGGTGTTACGAGATCGACTACAGCCATACTTTTGAGAATGCTATACAGACCCTGCCATTGCTCCATAGCTAGTTCGCGGCTAGAGCGATGGATATTACCTTCCATCCAAGGGTTGATTGCATAGTCAACGTCGTAGTAATCGGGCGAACACATTAAAAAGCTAATTGATGAAACCATAGAAGTTTTTGGGATGCTTTGTGGAGAGGTAAGAGGCTTTTGCTATTAGCTTTTGGCTGATAGTATTCTAAACGTAATCCAATTTATAATAGCTCCAGATGCATAATTATATCTGTGCTACTCAACTCAACTATTGATTGTCCTGGGCTATTACATGGCTGTAATGGCAATTCTGTAATGGGAATTTGCAGGATGCGTGGCTGTTGATCTTCGCTGGAACGCCCAATCAGTATGGCGATCTGTGAATGATGCGGTGCGATCGCTGCCGCCGCTACCAAGTAATCTTGTTTATTCCGAAATGTCATGGTTTGCGAACCAATGCTACCCCGTGGTGCTAACCGTAGATTATCAGCCCCGATCCGTTTAGCCATGCCTTGCGCCGTAATCAGCACGATCTCAGTATCGGGATTTTCACCTAAATCTAGGGCGATCGCCGCTACCAGAGTCTCATTTTGCCTGAGTCGCATAGCCTGATCGCCCATAGCGGCGCGCCCGAGCAAGGGAATCTGCTCTTCATCGGCGGGCATCCGCAAAATTCGTCCCGTCGATGTGGCGATCGCAATTTGCTGATTAACTCGCACCGTCCCCGTCCAAAACAGTCGATCGTCATCTTTGAGTTTTATAACTGACAAACCGCGAGCATTAATCCCTGCATACTCAGCTAGAGGCGATCGCTTAATTTTGGCCTGACTGGTTAACAGCACCAAACTATCAATAGTTTCGGTGTTGCGTTCCCAAATGGTGTGCGACACAATTTTGTCTGTCAGATCGTTGAGAAATGTAATCAGCGGCGTGCCCTTGCTTTTACTGCCCTTGGCCAAGGCGGGGATATTTGCCACTTCCAGCGGGAAAACTCTGCCGTTATGAGTAAACGTCAGTAGTTCGCGATCGGTGCGGGTGGGATAGACCGCGATCGTGATGTCATCATTTGTAGCAGAGATAGGACTACTCTGACCATTGCTGTTACTAGCCTCAAGACGCTTGATATATCCCTTATACGTGATTTGGATAATTGCGTCCTCCACGGGCATCTGAGGAAGTGGTGGCATGTTTCTAGGATTTTTCGTGGTAGCGCTTTGGCCCGTAGCATTTTTGTCAGGATTGCTATTATTGACATCATTTTTGCTAGGAGTCTTTGCAGGTTTGGCAGGAGATTGCTCTTCCTTACTGCTAGTAATGCTATTCGCACGAGATCTTTTGGGCTTAGTTTCCTCATTTGGCTCTGGTACTTGTGAGCTAATTAAAGGCGGTTGTGGGTCTTTCCAGGCGATGCGAGTGCGCCGTGCATCACCATGTTTTTTCTTGAGGTAGCGTAACTCTTTTTTGATCGCCTTGAGCAATTCACGGCGATCGCCTAGCACCAGTTCGAGTTGAACGATCTGCTGTTGCAACGCCGCGATCTCGTCGCGCAGGTGTTGTTGCTCCATACCCGTCAGACGGCGCAATGGCATTGATAGAATGGCATCAGCTTGTGGTTCGCTTAGCCCCATCTGCTCCTGAATCGCGATTTTAGCCGTGGAGCCATCGATCGCCTGACGCAAAATTTCGATCAAGACATCAAGACGGGCGATCGCACTAGCTAAACCCTCAACTACATGCAGCCGACTGCTAGCTTTACCTAGCTCGTGGCGATAGCTTTTGGTGAGAGTTTCCTCCCGAAAGTCCAGAAACTGCTGCAACAGTTCGCGCAGGCTCATCTGCTTGGGTTGTGCGCCCACAAGTGCCAGCATAATCGCACCAAAGTTGGCTTGCAACGCCGTTTGCCGATAAAGATTCTCCAGGAGAACCTCAGGGCTGTAATCTTTTTTGATTTCGATCACTACGCGCATACCCGTGCGATCGCTCTCGTCACGGATATCAGATATGCCATCGAGCTTGTTATTATTGACCAACTCCGCGATCTTTTCGATCCAGGCTGCCTTATTCACCTGAAACGGCAACTCAGTTACCACAAGTGCTGGACGGGGGCGACGATTTTTACCCGTAATTCGACTAGCTTCGATTAACTCATAGGCAACGACCCCACGGATGGTGATGCTTCCCCTCCCAGTTGCGTATGCCTCCTTAATTCCAGTATCGTCAATAATAATTCCACCTGTGGGGAAATCTGGTGCAGGTATTAGTTCAAATAGTTTTTCATCGGGTAAATCTGGGCGATCGATCAAGGCGATCGCAGCATCGACCACCTCGTTGATATTGTGTGGTGGGATATTAGTGGCCATGCCAACAGCAATTCCTGATGCGCCATTCAGCAAAAGCATTGGTAGCTGCGATGGCAGGACGGTCGGTTCTTGCTGAGAGCCATCAAAATTGTCAGTAAAGTCAATAACCGCCTCATTAATATCCTGTAACAGCGCATCATTACCAATCTCGGCTAAACGACACTCGGTGTAGCGCATTGCCGCTGCCGGATCGTTGTCTACGGAGCCAAAATTGCCATGCCCTGCCAAGATCGGATAGCGACTAGAAAAATCCTGTACCAGCCGCACCAGCGCATCATAGACAGATTGATCGCCATGGGGGTGATATTTACCCAACACATCCCCTACAACCCTGGCGCACTTACGATAAGGGCGATCGGGTAGCAAACCTAACTCGTGCATGGCAAAGAGGATGCGCCGATGCACAGGTTTCAGTCCATCGCGGGCATCAGGTAATGCCCGTCCCACAATCACGCTCATGGCGTATTCGAGGTACGATCGCTGCATTTCGGCATGTAAAGCCATAGGAACCACTTTTCCCTGGGATGGTTCTGGCGCTAAAAAATCCAACTGTTCTACCCGCTTTGCCATACGATCGTTAACTCTTTAAATGCTGATTAATGATTAATTAGTAATTAGATTAAGTGGTGTTTCAAACCTGTTGATGGTCGATCAAGAACCCGCTATAGTAGCCCTGGACGATGTGTGCAGCGATAGTTGGGGGTAAGAGCAACAGAACTTAAACATTACTTATGTAGTACTTATAAATCCAAATTTTTATTAGCTTGTTATTTGCTTTGTGAGGTTTAGGATGTTAGTTTTAAGGGCAAATAATAAATAGGGTAATAGTAAATTACCCGCTTTCATGGTGATTCTAGCCCGTGTGGGCATGATGTCCACCCCAAAATTTAATCGCGATCGCTATAGTAAATGTTTCATATAGCAATCCTAGACTTCCATCACTCAAGTGTAAACATCAGAATTTTAGGTTACTTACTGTGTCACAACGTACTGCTAAACAATGGGCAATCAACATTGTATTAATTATCGTCACACTCTCTTTCTTAGGGATTTCGATCGCACCTTTATTGGGGGGCATCTTAGCACCTCAGCAACCCCCAACAAAAGCAACAACACAGACTAGTGAGAAGGACAAAATAAAAATTCAAATCGAAGGCTTTGAAGCTGTACTTAAACGCGAGCCCAAAAACCGCACGGCACTAGAAGGTTTAGTCAATCTCCGTCTAGCCTTAGGTGAGACTAAAGCAACCGTAGAACCTTTGCAACTGCTGGCGGAGTCCTATCCAGAAATTTCAGACTATAAGCTAGTCTTGGCAGACACATACATTAAGCTCAAAGACCGCGAAAAAGCAGCGGCTGAGTACCGTAGAATTCTGGATACTGAACCTGGCAACCTGAGAGCTATTCAGCCTTTAATCGATTTAGAGCTAGAAGATAAGCGCCCCGAAGCCGCAATTGGGGTACTAGAGGATGCGATTCAAAAAGCTGATACTGCTAATAAGATCCAGCCTGGAAGTGTAAACAAAGGAGACTTAAGTTGGATATTGGGCGAACTCTTCCGCAAGGAAAATCGCTACAAGGAAGCGATCGCCACCTACAACAAGATTGCTAAAGCCGACGCTAAAGACTTTCGACCTCTACTTGGTAAAGCCCAGATCGAACGTGCCCAAGGTGATGAAACCAAAGCTCAAACTCTATTTGCCGAGGCGCTAAAACTAGCTCCCGCACAGTTTAAAGACCAAATCAACAAGATAGCCGCAGGTTCGCCAAACGAAGCAACTGAGACTCCACCTAAGCCAAGTTCGACCGATCTTAAAACCAAGCCTATAGAAAAATTAGAGGACAAAGTCCCAGAGAAGAAAAACTAGATTCGATCGTGGCGATCGCCATGAGGTTGGAGGGTAAGCAATGTCGCAATATTTTAGCTGTCCTAACTGTGGCGCAGATGTACCGCTAAAAGCGCGTGCCTGTCCAGAATGTGGCTCAGATGAGGAAACTGGTTGGTCTGAGGCAGCTAAATATACGCATTTACTGCCCTATGCGGGGGATTCAGAACCTGAAGTTACTAAATCTCAGCGTAGGCGAAGGTATGCGATCGCCGCGATCGCTGTTTTTTTAGCTGTTATTTTCTTGCAAGGTGGGGGATTAGGCTGGACTTTGCCAATAGTTGCTTTCGCCGCACTAGTTGGTGGGGTAGGTTACTTGTCATTTCGTCAATACACAAATAGCAGTTGGTCAATGGAACGCAAGCTCTACCAGCAACTGGTAAATAGAACTAGAGGCGATCGCGAACAAGCGCAAAGATTGGTCGAGTATGAAAAGCGCCGCACACCAGAGTCAAATCGGCTACAACTACTCCAAAATGCAATTTATCGTTGGGATCGCGATCGCACTGGTTACTAGCAAATTACTAGCAAATTACTGGCAAAATCATCAAGTTGCGGCTGATTTGAGGATGATACCAGCAGCCACCCAAAGCCCCAACCAAATCCCCACCAAAGCCGAGACAGAACAAGCTATGAACTATGTTTGACTTTGCTGACATGCTGGGACAAACAATTCCCCAGCACGATTAGGCAACTATCTGCCCTAGGGGACAAAAATTCCTCAAGCTCCAATCCGTTTTGGCACTCTGCACGTATATAAAAAAGCAGAGCAAGCTAGGAGTGGAGTTGTGAGTAACTATAGTCTCAGCAGTTTTGGTGTTGCCATTGCGATCGCAGGTAGGTACCGCATCATTGCGGGTACATGCTTGGTTGCGTAAAATGACACTAGCTACAAATGTTGCGATGAATCGTTCTGACCAAACTGATGCCGAGGTATTTCAAGCCTTGCGAGCAGGAGAGTGCCACGGTATGGCAACTCTTTACGATCGCTATGGCGAATTGGTATACCGTTTAGGGCTGCGCATTCTTCGTAACCCTCAAGAAGCAGAAGACCTGACTCAGGAAGTGTTTTTGTTGCTCAATCGGACTGTTGCCTTCGATCCAAAACGAGGTTCAATGTGTGCTTTTCTGCTAACTATTACGCGTTCTAGAGCAATCGATCGCCTGCGCAAAATGCGATCGCAACAGCAGTTTCTGCAAAAATGGGGGCGCATCGAACAGATCGTTAGCTTAAGTACTCCAATGGAAAATGCTACTTCGATGGAAGTTAATGGTCGAGTGAAAGATGCTCTCGCCACACTACCCGATCACCAACGCCAGATTTTAGAACTGGCATACTACGATGGGCACAGTCAGTCAGAAATCTCTCGAAATCTGGATATTCCATTAGGTACGGTAAAAACGCGATCGCGTCAAGGATTATTAAAGCTTAGACACATCTTGAAGGACTTGGTAGAGTAAATATGGAGGAACTTTTAGCAGGTTATGTTTTGGGCAACTTGACCCCAGAAGAAGTAGCTGAGGTCAAAGAACTACTGACATCTCAACCAGAATTATTAGCTGAGGTTATCTCCCTTGAAGAAACCCTATCCTTATTGCCATTGGCATTACCAGAAACTTCGCCATCACCTTCTCTGCGCTCCAAGCTTTTAGAACAAACCTTAGTGCAAATTGAGAATGAAAACACCAGAGATGTCGCGATTCCCGAGGGGATACGTACCGCCGCCACAGAAATTCCTCAACTCCGCGAGCCAAATTGGCCATCACCAAATACCTGGTTTGCGGTTCTAGCTGGTGTAGTGGCAGTCTGCACGGTTGCACTAGGTTTAGACGGATATCGCTTGCGTCAAGAACTAGCAAGTGCGAGATCAGATTTAGCTCGATATCGCGATGCTGTGACACTTCTTCGCCAGCCAGATAATCGCTTGCTAGCGCTAAAGGGCATGGGAACTACCCCTACCGCTTCAGGTAGTATTACGATCGCCCCCAGTAACGCAACAGCAATGCTGGCAATTCAAAATCTATCTCCCTTACCAAAAGGCAAAGTTTATCGACTATGGGCAGTGGCAAATGGGCAAAAAGTAGATTGTGCAGAGTTCACGCCAGATTCTCAAGGTAAAGTATTCCTCCAAATACCTTTAGATCGCTTTTTGTCATCAAATATGGCAACAGTCGCAATCACAATCGAACCTGCACAGAGAACGGATCAACCGACCGGTGAGATGGTAATGGTTGGTGGCGCGTCAATCTAATAGCTAAAGTTTGGGATAAATACTGATATTCTTCTCAAGATTTGCCACGTACTTTGCCATATCGTGGTCTTTAATGCCTTCTGTGCCTGGCTTTAGGAAGTCCTCGATTCTACCTGTAAAGTTGTCTAACAACCTGTACCACCAACCCATATCGCTGTGGATATTGCCATCTTTATCAAAGAAAACAAATGTGCCGACGTGGCTGTATTTCATTAAACGGAGGGGTATGCGAGGCACAACATCGTTATTATTTGATAAAGATGGCAATATCCACAGCGATATGGGTTGGTGGTACAGGTTGTTAGACAACTTTACAGGTAGAATC
>JANMRU010000340.1:0-21136 GCA_031388585.1 Pseudanabaena sp. SOY_30_concoct_251
CTTTCTTGAAATCATTCCACATAACATCAGTTATGAATAGTAACTTCGGGGTAGTCATCAAGCGATCGCCCTAACCAGATTTCTGAGTTATCTACCTCAGAAGAACGAAAACAACGGTGGGCAAACTCGCATCTATTGCATTCCTCATTTCCTAATGGTAATTGCTCGAATCTTTCGTCTAACTGCGCTTGGGAGATCTGCCCCAGAATCTTGGCTAAATCCCGCTCAGTTTTTTGGTGCTGGAGGCGATCATAACTAATTGTTACTGCCGTGGCAGTATTGGCAAACCAGTAGATAATTGATAGCTGCTCGGGCGCAAAATCAGAAGTTTTCGCCAGCATGTAAAGATAGAGGCGAGTTTGCCAGTTGGCTTGCAGTTGCGTCCAGGAGAGGGGACGCTGATGGGTCTTCCAATCGATAATTTGGGCAGCAGGAGTTTCGCTAGAGGTGCGATTCCCTTCGGGATGCGTCCCGCCGCTACCCATAATTAGCAAATCGTAGATCGCATTGAGTACATAATCGCGATCTCCAATGCTCAGTTCATAGGTACGGCGATGCTCGCTCAGGCGATCGCCTGAGATTGTAGTGGGTGGGTTTGTCTCAAATGCTAAAAGCCATTTTTCGAGATTTGCTTCACTGGCTGCCACATCTGCCACATCAAGCCCCAATTCCTTCTGCTGGATTAGTAGATGAAACTTTGTACCCAGGTCTAGTTTAGATTGCACATCTGAGGCCGTAGGCAGGCTTAATTCATCTAGGAAGTAATGCTGAAACTTGCGTTGACAAGTTGTCCATACATTTAAATGACGCTGCGATATCGTATTTATCGCAAGTACCCTTAACCTAGCCGATTGTTCTATATCCAACTTAAAACTCTCTGTGCTGTTAGGTGCCATGAAAGTATCTAAGGTTTGCAGTCACGGGCGTCTAGCACCCTAACACAAATAACCAAAACACAATATTTAATTCTTGGCTGGAATTATACCAAATTAGAATTTTTTTTTCTGCTAAGGGAGGCACAGCAGATTTGACCACATCTAAACTACAGTCAAAAATGTCTAAACCACAACCCCTCACAGACAACTCCAGGTGGGGGGGTTTTTTATAGGCTGCTGTGCCACGCAGAGATTATCATACTTTCTCAAATAAATGAACTGTTTTACAGTATAATTTCTAGGGGTAAATTCATCGGGTGAAATGGCTAAGTTTTATACCCAGCTAAATCAGGAGCTGCGCGAATTTATTGAGCGGCAGCAAATATTTTTTGTAGCTAGCGCACCCCAGCAAGGACGCATCAATCTTTCCCCTAAAGGCATTGATACACTGCGATGCCAGAGCGATCGCACTTTAACCTATCTTGACTTAACAGGCAGCGGTAACGAAACTTCGGCACATGTGCAGGAAAATGGGCGGATTACGGTCATGCTTTGCAGTTTTACCGCGCAGCCACTGATCTTGCGGCTATACGGTCAGGGAACAATTTATCGACCACGCGATCCCGAATGGCAAGAACTCAATGATTGCTTTCCACCCACACCTGGTGTCCGCCAAATTGTTAGCATCGACATTGAGAGCGTGCAAACATCCTGTGGGTTTGGTGTGCCACTGTATGACTATGAAGGCGAGCGCAACACTCTTATAGACTGGGCAGAGAAAAAAGGCGATCGCGGTTTACGGGAATATTGGGAAGCGAAGAATCAACAAAGCATTGATGGGTTGCCAACCAACTTGCTGGCTGAGTCATAAGGATTGACTAGGTAGATTTCCCGCCAATCATTTAACATCACCATAACCGCCGCCGCCAGGAGTTTCGATCGCAAAAACATCCCCAGGCCGCATTTGCACCTCGGCTTTACTTCCCAAGTTCTCGATCGCTCCGTCACTCCGCTCAACATAATTCCTGCCGATCGCTCCTGCACCTCCACCATTAAGCCCAAACGGAGGTATCGTCCGATGTCCTGACAAAATTGCAGCGGTCATAGCTTCGCGAAACTGAATCCGACGGATTGTGCCATTGCCACCTTGATATTGTCCTAGACCGCCGCTATGCGATCGAATTGCAAATGATTCCACTAACACAGGAAACCGCCACTCCAATACTTCAGGATCTGTGAGGCGCGAGTTGGTCATATGGGTTTGAATGGCATCAGTACCATCAAAATTTACGCCCGCACCCGAACCACCACTGATGGTTTCATAATACTGGTGGCGATCGTTCCCAAAGGTGAAGTTATTCATGGTGCCTTGCGCAGCCGCCATGATACCGAGGGCCCCGTACAACGCATTGACAATCGCTTGAGATGTTTCAACATTACCCGCCACTACTGCGGCTGGATAGTGGGGATTTAACAGACATCCCTCTGGGGCAATAATATCTAATGGTTTGAGACATCCAGCGTTCAGGGGGATTTCATCACTAACTAAGGTTCGGAAGACATATAAAACAGCGGCTTTGCAGATCGCGAGCGGTGCATTGAAGTTGTTGGGTTGCTGAGCTGAGGTGCCTGTAAAATCAATTTGAGCAGAGCGAACGTCACGATCTATTTTGATGCTGACCTGAATCTGAGCGCCATCATCGGTGGGATAAGTAAAACTACCGTCATTTAAAACTGCGATCGCCCGTCTAACTGATTCTTCGGCATTATCCTGAACATGCTGCATATAAGCTTGCACCTGCTCTAGCCCATAATCTTCCATCATGCGATGCAGTTCTCCCTCACCTCTGCTGTTCGCGGCAATTTGAGCCTTTAGATCGGCAACATTCTGCATCGGATTTCGCGCAGGATAATTTCCCAGGGTTAACCAACCTAAAAGTTCAGCTTCGCGAAACTGTCCACGATCTACAAGTTGGTTGTTATCGAATAAAACTCCTTCTTGGTTGACGGAGACGCTGTGCGGCGGCATTGAGCCGGGAGTGATGCCACCAACATCAGCGTGATGTCCGCGTGAGGCCACGTAGAAGAGTGGGGTGAAAGTTTCTGAGTGAGGACGATCTGATGGCGAAAAAATCGGGGTAATCGCCGTAATATCCGGCAGGTGGGTGCCGCCGTTGTAAGGGTTATTAGAGATATAGACATCACCAGGTTTAAGCGTGTTGCCTTTTGCTTCAATCAGGGCGCGAATGCTCTCGCTCATAGAGCCGAGATGCACGGGAATATGTGGGGCATTGGCAACTAATTGTCCTTGTCGATCGAAAATGGCGCAGGAGAAATCGAGGCGCTCTTTGATATTGACCGAATAGCTCGTGTTTTGGAGCGTTATTCCCATTTCCTCTGCGATCGCGCGAAATAGGTTGTTAAAAATCTCTAGCTTGACTGGATCGGGCTGTGAGAATTCTAATTTCTGGCTGATAATTTCTGATTTGTGCTCTGTCGATTTCTCTCGATACAGAATCAAATGGCTTCGCGCCGTAACTTCTGCTAACCATCCAGGTTCGATCGCATTGGTTCCAGTCGATTCCACAATCAAAGCTGGGCCGGTAATGCGATCGCCTGGTTTTAAGTCTTGACGTTGGTAGATTGGTGATGTATGCCAGGTTCCTTTAGTGTAGATTCGGGTTGTAGCAACTGGTTCCAAGGGAGTGGTTCTGCCTAATGTCAGCATCGGTTCAGTGAATTCTGCAGCGTGTCCGATCGCTTCAACCGCAACTGCTGCGACAATCAGGGCTTTTTCAGACATCGCGAACCCATACTGTTGACGATAAGATTGCTCAAATTGCGATCGCATCGTTTCAGGATCGGCGAATTCCACTACCAGAGCAGAATCGGTACCATCATAACGCAGATGGATTTTGTGCAGAATTTCGATGCGATCGCCCCGCACACCCTGAGCAGATATTGCGGCTCGACAATCTGTTGCCAGTTCTGATAGAGCTCTCTGTAATGTCGGGATGGCATCGGCAGTTAATTCAATCTCTACGGTTTTCTCTTTGAGCGATCGCCGATCTGCACATCCAATCCCGTAGGCGGAAAGTACACTTGCTAGGGGATGAATGAAAATCTGCGTTATGCCGAGGGCTTCCGCAATTAAACAGGCGTGCTGTCCACCAGCGCCGCCAAAGCAGCAGAGCGTGTAGGTTGTAACATCATAGCCGCGTTGAATCGAGATTTTCTTAATCGCATTAGCCATCTTGTCGATCGCGATCGTCAGAAAGCCTGAAGCTACTTGTTCGGGAGTTTCTTGTCGCCCAGTGCGATCGATAATTTCTGCTGCCAGTGCCATAAATTTCTCTCGCACAATGGCTATATCTAGAGGCAAGTTACCTTCTATCCCAAATATAGCTGGGAAGAAATCCTCCTGAATCTTGCCCACCAAAACATTACAGTCTGTGACGGTTAAAGCCCCATCCCGCCGATAGCACGCAGGTCCCGGATTCGCTCCAGCAGATTCTGGCCCGACTCGATAACGGTAACCATCAAAGGTAAGAATCGATCCCCCACCAGCCGCAACTGTATGAATAGACATCATCGGCGCACACAGTCTCACCCCCGCTACTTCCGTCTCCAATGTGCGTTCGTAGGTGTTGTCATTCTGGCCGTTAAAATGAGAAACATCCGTAGAAGTTCCACCCATATCAAAGCCAATAATTTTGTCAAATCCCGCAATTGCACTGGTTTTGACCGCTCCAACAATCCCGCCAGCGGGGCCAGAAAGAATGCTATCCTTACCCTGAAACTGGTGGGCATCGGTGAGTCCGCCGTTAGACTGCATAAACAAGAGTTTGACATCACCTAATTCTGCTGCTACTTGCTCGACATAGCGCCGCAGAATGGGAGACAGATAGGCATCCACTACTGTCGTATCGCCGCGACGGACTAACTTGATCAGGGGACTAACTTGATGGGAAAGGGAGGTTTGACTAAAGCCAATTTCACGAGCGATCGCGGCAACCTGTAATTCGTGATTTGGGTAGCGGTAGCTGTGCAGAAAGACGATTGCGCAGGTTCGTATCCCATCGGCATAGGCATCTCGCAGCGATCGCCTCAGCACCTCATCGATCTGAACAGGTATCAACTCTTCACCTTGAGCTGAGTAGCGTTCGTCTACTTCGATGACGCGCTCATACAACATCTCAGGAAGAATAATCTGCTGTGCAAAGATATTGGGGCGATTTTGATAACCGATGCGCAGGGCATCGCGGAAGCCTTTGGTGATTAGTAATAGGGTGCGATCGCCTTTCCGTTCGAGCAGCGCATTCGTTGCTACCGTTGTCCCCATTTTGACTGCGGCAATGCGATCGGTGGGGATGGGAGTATCGGCGGGAACAGCTAATATATCTCGGATGCCCTGAATTGCCGCATCACTGTAACGATCTGGATTTTCAGACAGCAGTTTGCGAACGATGATCTCACCGCTTGGACTTTGCGCCACGACATCGGTAAAAGTACCACCGCGATCAATCCAAAACTGCCAAAGGTGGCGATCGCTGAGATTGCTAAGAAGTCCCAATTCATCCATTGCGATCGGGATCTATGCTTCATTCGTCTGAAATTGATTTTTTTGTGCTTTTAGATAAGCGAAGACCGATTTATCGCCAATATCAGGTGGGATTGCTTGAATTACCTTGCGCAAAGCAAAGACGAAGAATAGAACAATCCAGGCTGTTAATAGCATTCGTTCCCATGCCACGGGTAGCTGGCCAATCATATGTCCTAGTAGCAGAAATGGTACGAGTACAGTTAATAGTTTCGTTTCGGTGCGATTGAAACAAAAAGCTTCTTTGAAAAAGATGCCCGTGAGCGCGACAAAGGTAAAGCCTACGCCCAAAAGGGTGATGGGATTTTGATAAATAGCGATCGCCAATGGCTCAGGGCGATAGACAATGGCTAAAGCGATCGCGGATACACAGCCAATTGCCCAAAATGCTTGTAAGGCTTTGTGCAGAACTGCTAAATAGATATGAATTTTGGCTAGTGCTACACCCAAGGCTAAACAAAAGATGCCATACAGCAAGCTTAGTAAGTGCATTAAGCCATTATTTACTTCGCCTGCTTGCCACAGAAATGCTATGCCACCACCGCCAAAGCAGAGTGCAGCTACCATGAGTGCCGCTCGGTAGATGACGACATCGCGGCGATCGCTATCAGTAACAGTGAACTCGCCAAACTGTCCTTGGTAGACCGTTTGTTTCATGTTTTGCTCAGATGCCATCATTATTAAATACCTCGAAGCAATTTTTGTTTTTAATACCGTCTGAACCTGAACCCTACGCAGGTTGCCAATATTGCAGCCACGTCTTAATCTCTGATGGTAGGGCTTGCTTCGATCTTGCCACAGGATCTATGCAAACGTGTCTGGTTGTAGCTTTACTTAAAACTTGGCGCGATCGCATCTGCTCAGCATCAACAATATTCTCAATGTCGTTAATGTCGTTGGCGAAAATTTTGTAGCTAATCGCAAACTCATAATCACTAAGCTGTTGCGGCGATATCCCTATTAATAAGTGATCGCCGCAAAACATGGGACGCATAAAATCTATACTGGCATGCACGATCGGGATGACGAGCAGACCTTGACTAAAAAAAGCTTTTAGATCGATGCTGCTCGCCGCTAGCGAAGCTTCATACGCTTCATGGCATATTGCCAAAACATTAGCAAAGTATACTACTCCAGCCGCGTCCGTATCCCCAAAACGAACAATGCGAGTATAGATATATGGCATGCATTACATGCCTAGATCGGCCAGAATGTCGCTGGCGTGGGTCTCTGTTTTTACTGATGTATAAACATGAGAGATCTTGCCAGTTGGAGCGATCGTGTAGGTAATGCGCTTGGCATAGCCACCGCCATCGACATCATAGGCTTTAATGATCGAATGGTCTACGTCGGCTAGTAAAGGAAATGGCAAATTAAACTTTTCTGTAAACTTTTGGTGAGAAGACTCATCATCAGCACTGACCCCCAAGACGATGATGTCTTTCCCCTGATACTCCGCATAGGAATCGCGGAAACTGCAAGCTTCTTTAGTACAACCTGGTGTGTCATCTTTGGGGTAAAAGTACAGGACTACTGTTTTACCAGCAAAGTTAGACAGGGAAACAGTATTACCATTTGTATCTTTAGCTGTGAAAGCTGGAGCGAGATCGCCGATAGAAAGACTCATAAATGTACATATGCTCGGTTAACTTCCCCCAATATTAACATCTTGCACCGATCGGCTAATTTGCAGCGAGGATGGTAGCTTTGATCGGTACAACACCACTGTTCTCAGAGCCGAGTTCTTTGGCTGCTGCCATCGAGAGATCTAATACGCGATCGCCTATATATGGGCCGCGATCGTTAATGCGTACGATCGTAGTCCTGCCGTTGTCTAGATTAGTTACCTGTAAGCGGGTGTTAAAAGGCAAACTTTTATGAGCTGCAGTCATCTCGTTCTGATCGAAGATTTCTCCATTAGCAGTCATCCGACCATTAAAGTAGGGGCCATACCAAGAAGCCAAGCCATCAATACCATTATCGGAGTGAGCGACTTCGTAAATTTTTCCCTGAAGCTCAAATAAATTAAGAGGCTGTTCTCCTGTCGCAATCCGAAGATTATTTACAAGTTTAATTAGATCCGAGCCGGGATTTTTAAGTTTGCTGGGCAGCTTTACAACTTCTTTGCCGATTTTCACCATTTCTTTGCCGTTCTTTTGTAATGGCTCGATCTGACTAGGATTGAAGTTAGGCTGTTTTAGTAAAAAACTTATTCGAGCTGAAACTATGCCTGCTTCAACAGGATTTTTCATCTTGACTATTTGTTTGTTATTTATCCAAATAGTCCACTGATTAAATGAAGGATGAGTTAGTTTTACTGAATTTTTGTTAAATATTTTTTGGGGATTAACTTTAGTCATTGCACTCGCAATCAGGCTGATGTTCCTAGCGATAATAGGTGCAGGCTTAAATAAAGAAAATGAAGAAATAGAAGAGATTGTATTAAGTTGTATTGGGAAGAGAGTGCCGATTGAGGCAACCCATATCATTGCTATCGTACCCATGAAAAGTTTCAGTTATTGCTAGGTGAACGGCATCTTTTATGCCTTCAATAGGTTAGGGGATCGCTGGGATCAAAAAATCATCCCTAGGATATAGTTAAGATTTCGTTAAGCGCTCTGCTGAGCAGTTGACTAGGCTGGCAACATACTGCGATCCTAGCTATTAGTATGTTTCTGTCCTAATTTAGGATCGTAATTTACTAAGATTATTATTCAGATATAGCTGTCGCTAGTTAGGTTAGGGCGGGGTGGATGGGGGGTCTAACCCTTCGTGGGAGATGCCCCCATCCACCCATTAAAATTTGTCCTAACAATCTAAGCGTTGGCTTTATTTATTCGCGAAAAGTAATATGTGGCTGAGTTAGAATGCTTGCCCTTGGGTGTAGGGCATCATGGTGAAGGCATATGTTTGCAAGTGCGGCTGGGGGAATACTGGCTGCTACTTGATGGCGGCCTCAGGGATTTATCTGGCCTGATCGCATTGGGGGAAAGCATTCACTGGGTTGGATTGCTGTGTAGCCATGCCCATAGCGATCACGGGCGCAGCATCCAAACCTTACATGCGATCGCGCCCGATCTACCCATATACACAAGTGAAATCACAGCTCGTTTACTACCTCTAACCTGGGCAGAGCGACCTTTAAAAGAGGCTGAATTTTGTATTCCTTTGGCTTGGGGTAAACCTTACCAAATTCAACCTGACCTGACGATTCAAATCTTGCCCTCTGGACATTTACCTGGTGCGGCCAGCTTTCTAATCAGCTACAAATCAACCGATCGCACCTACACAATTCTCTATACTGGGGACTTTTTCCTATCTAAATCCCGCTTATCTGAGGGATTACCGCTGGATGATTTTCGTGGCTTATCACCTGATGTACTGATCGTCGAGGGGAGTTTTGGAACTGCTCAGCATCCACATCGCCGCAAACAAGAAAATCAGTTAGTCGCTGGAATTATGCAGGCGATCGCGGCAAATCGTTCTGTTCTTTTACCTGTAAACAAGTTGGGTATGGGACAGGAAATAATCATGCTGCTGCGTAGTCACCATCAATCTACGGGTAAAGATATTGATATTTGGGTAGATCGTGATATTGGCATGGGTTGCGATCTATATCTGGAAATACTGAACTATTTACCCAGTTCAGTTCAGAACTTTGCCCAACATCAACCGCTATTTTGGGATCGACGCGTGCGTCCTAGGGTAGGTCATCTTGAAAATGCCGATCTAGAAGGATCTAGTAAGCCATGTGTAGTTCTTGTTGATGAAAATACAGATTGGCATAGCTGGCTAAGCAGGACTTCTAAAGAATGGCTAGTATTTATGAATGAAGAGACCGATCTCAAGGTATTGCCAGCAGTTAATAACGACTCAAATCGCATACTTTGGCACCAGTATTTGCTAGCAGATCACAGCGATGTCGCGGGTACAACTCAACTGATCCACAATCTCAAACCGCAGCATATTGTCTTTGTGCATGGCAGCGATCGCAACCTATCGGATTTAACCAATCTTGACGAACTAAGCAGTCGTTACCATGTGCATTGCGCTTCGGTAGGTAAAAAAATAGAGCTGCCTGTAGGTGAGTCATTACAATTTATACCTGCCAAGGATGAGAGCAACACAGAGTTTTTGTTGCCCTATGAAGGCGAACTTGCCGAATTAGATTCTACGGTCATGCTGACCCTACCCGCAGAAATCACCGAAGATCCTCGCTGGTTAAGTTTTTCTGATACGGGGCTAGTAGAAGCTAGATGGCAAGGCGATCGCCTCTTAATTAGAGGCATAAGTCAACGCGAACTTTTAAATACCGAGACTGCTCTTTCAAGTTCTAATGAGCGTTCTTGCGGCAACTGTCGATTCTATAAAAACCAACATTGTCAAAACCGAGAATCATCTTTACGCTGGCTAAGGGTGAGTATTGACGGCTATTGTCCTGCGTTTAAGCCAAATACTCAAAATCCACAAATGATCTAAGATTGCAATAGGCTGACACCGAGGATCGAATTAAATGGTTATTAACAGCGCGATCGCTATACCTAAAACCCAACAACAAGTTGATTGGGCTAAAATCGTGCAGCTATTTGCCGCAATTGTGGGTGCGAAGAATGTTGTGCGTGCCAGAGAAGATCTGATTGCGTATGAGTGCGATGGTCTAACCAGCTACCGTCAGCAACCAGAGATCGTAGTTCTACCCCGCACCACACATGAGGTCTCGGAGGTCGTAAAAGTATGCGATCGCCACAGTATTGCTTTTGTCGCTAGGGGGGCAGGCACAGGCTTGTCAGGTGGCGCATTACCCCTAGAGAATTCGGTCTTAATTGTGACGGCGCTGATGAAACAGATCTTAGAAGTGGATTTAGAAAATCAACGAGTAGTGGTGCAGCCTGGTGCGATCAACAACTGGGTAACACAGGCAGTTAGCGGCGCGGGATTCTACTATGCCCCAGATCCTTCCAGTCAAATCATTTGCTCGATCGGTGGGAATGTTGCCGAAAACTCCGGCGGCGTGCATTGCCTCAAATATGGTGTCACAACTAATCACGTCTTGGGGCTAAAGATTGTCTTACCTGACGGCTCGATCGTCGATGTCGGTGGCAAGATTCCTGAAATGCCTGGTTACGATCTCCCAGGTTTATTTGTCGGCTCGGAGGGCACTCTGGGTATTGCCACAGAGGTAACGCTCAAAATCCTCAAGACATCTGAGGCAATCAGCGTACTACTAGCAGATTTTAATAGCGTTGAAGCAGCAGGTGGTGCGGTATCCGACATTATCAGCGCTGGCATTATTCCTGGCGGCATGGAAATGATGGATAACATGAGCATAAATGCCGTAGAGGATACAGTTGCGACTGGTTGCTATCCCCGCGATGCCGTGGCGATTCTCTTAGTAGAAGTAGATGGATTGGCAGTAGAGGTTGAAGAGAATGCCAAACTGGTGGAGGCAATCTGTCGCCAAAATGGAGCGCGCAACGTTACTGCCGCTACCGACCCAGAGCAGCGAATGAAATTATGGAAAGGTCGAAAGGCTGCGTTTGCCGCGATGGGTAAACTTAGTCCCGACTATTATGTCCAAGATGGGGTGATCCCGCGCACAAAGCTAACTTATGTGCTCAGAGAAATTGCCGCACTCAGTGAAAAATATGGCTACCATGTTGCCAATGTGTTCCATGCTGGTGATGGAAATTTGCATCCTTTAATTCTTTATGACAATTCTCAACCAGGTGCATTGGAATTAGTTGAAGAGTTGGGGGGTGAGATTCTTAAACTATGCGTTGAAGTTGGCGGCAGCATCTCGGGCGAGCACGGTATCGGTTCGGACAAACGCTGCTACATGCCAAGTATGTTTACCGAGGCCGATCTGGAAACCATGCAATGGGTACGTCAGGCTTTTGACCAAAAGGGGTTGGCAAATCCCACCAAGATTTTTCCCACTCCACGCACTTGTGGAGAAGGGGCTAAGCCACAAAAGTCAACCAAGCCCCATAGAGATAGCTTCATCAATGTAGAGCGTTTCTAATTAGCAAGATTATGAATTGCGATTAGGAATTCACTCGCAAAGATCGTCGACGAGTCAATCTTTGCGAGTGAGATGCTTATTATTGCTGTTGAAGGAAAGCACATCACCAATCTGACTGTAGTTAGTTTCGCCAAAGATCGCCGACTCTTGGCGATAGTATTTGAACTCTAAAATATTCCCCGAATAGTCAGACAGGAAAAATGTACGATGCTCTAAAGGGGAATCAGCAAAGCGAACCTTGGGAGCTTGATAGAACTTGAGTCGTTTTTCTTGTACTTTTTCTAACAAGGCAATCCAGCTTTTTTCGCATTGAAACACCAGGCCAAAGTGGCGAGGATAGATGCCAGGCTGATCGTCCAGCGGAGCATCCACTACATGAGCGACCAGTTGATGGCCATACAAACTCATAATCAGTGAGTTGTCTGACTCTCGGCCTGCTAGGCACCCGAGGGCATCCACATAAAACGCTTTGGTACTGGGGATATCAGTAACAGGAAATGCCAAGTGAAACAGTATTTTACTCATGGTGCTGTTTTTCGAGGATAAGTTTCGAGTGCTTGAGCTTATCGGGGATGGGAATCGGATAGTTGCCATTAAAGCAAGCAGTACAGAAATGATTAGGATCTGTATTTGTGGCTTTCAGCATGGCTTCTTGACTCAGATAAGCGAGAGAATCAACGCCAATAATTTCAGCGATCGCGCTGACAGACTTTGTAGCGGCGATTAAATGATCTTGGGAATCAGTATCTATACCGTAGAAGCAAGGATGGGTTACTGGTGGAGAAGAAATACGCATATGTACTTCTCTCGCCCCTGCCTCGCGGAGTGCTCGTACCATTTTACGGCTAGTCGTACCTCTGACGATCGAAT
The DNA here is from genome assembly GCA_031388585.1 of Pseudanabaena sp. SOY_30_concoct_251. Taxonomy (GTDB): domain Bacteria; phylum Cyanobacteriota; class Cyanobacteriia; order Pseudanabaenales; family Pseudanabaenaceae; genus PCC-6802. The sequence continues at coordinate 12,368 of JANMRU010000340.1, forward strand.
CATCAATCACGATTACACGTTTATCTTTTAGCACATCGCGTAACGGATTTAGCTTCATTCTGATGCCTGATTCTCGCATTGCCTGCGTAGGCTGAATAAAAGTACGCCCAACATAGCGATTTTTAATCAAGCCCTCAGCATAGGGGATACCAGAAGTTTGCGAAAACCCGATCGCCGCAGGTATGCCTGAGTCTGGAACGCCAATTACAATATCGGCATCGACCATAGATTCTTCGGCTAGTAAGTGTCCCAAACGCTTGCGGTAGCTGTAAAGACTATCGCTATTCATAATACTATCGGGGCGGGCAAAGTAGATCATCTCGAATACGCAGAGCTTGGGCGAAACCTCCTCTGTCCAACGATGCGATCTCAAGCCTGAAGCATCGATCCAGACTAGCTCTCCTGGCTCCACATCGCGCAGGAAGTCAGCACCAATAATATCTAAGCCGCAGGTTTCGGATGCCAGAACATAATTACCACTATCAGGCATTTGACCAATTACCAGCGGACGCAGCCCAGAAGCATCTCTAGCTCCAGCAAAACCGTGAGGTGTCCCCATCACTAAACTAAATGCCCCCTGACAACGGTGTAGTGCGGCTTCGATCGCCTCAACCCATCCCTGACCTTGGTTTACAGCTTCAACCACAGCAAAGGCAATGCCTTCAGAGTCGGTTGTCGAAACCAGCGTATGTCCCTGTGCCAATAGCTCAGCTCGTAACTCTGTAGCATTAACCAAGTTGCCATTGTGAGCGAGGGCAAAGTCTCCCAGACGAGTTGGAACTACAATTGGCTGCGCATTATTAATTTTGCTAGAACCCGTGGTGGAATAGCGCGTATGTCCAATGGCAATTTCCCCAGGTATTTCCTCCAGAATTTTTTCGTCAAACACCTGGGACACCAACCCCATATCCTTGTGTGTGTGGGAGTTACGATCGCCTGGGGTAAAAGTGGTAATACCAGCAGATTCTTGACCGCGATGTTGCAACGCAAATAGTCCAAAGTAAGTTAATCTTGCTACGTTCTCATTTGGTGCGAATACGCCAAACACCCCACATGCCTCCTCAGGAGAATCAGGTAGATCGTCAAAATCCAAGGGCGATTCAAGAGGCATAGTTTTATTCTTAATTTGTTCTTAATTTGCTTTTAACTGTAAATATACTTAAAAAGGGTCGCGATCCAAACGTTTAATTTGGCAATTAGCCTGATAAATACATAACAACTTACTGTAGCTATTTTAGCCGTCTTGGAAAGGTTTAGGAATGAAGCAGAAATCAAGCGCATCCAGAGATACCTTCGACTGCATCCAAATATTTGAGTGCACTTGGATCGCGATGGATCAAAACTTAACATTTCTTGCTACCTGCGAAATCACCCTTAGGGGTAGTCTCGCTTGTAAACTAAATAGTGCTGAGGTTGTGCCGTCACTGCCTTAGGCAATCAAACAAAATATCTAGATAAGACCGATCAGAAAAGAGGACGCTACGCATGGACAATACAATCAGCCTTGAGATTATCGAGGTGGTAGAGCAAGCAGCGATCGCATCAGCGCGCTGGATGGGTAAAGGAGAAAAAAATATTGCCGATCAGGTGGCAGTAGAAGCGATGCGTGAGCGCATGAACAAGATTCATATGCGTGGAAGAATCGTGATTGGTGAAGGGGAACGCGATGATGCACCCATGCTTTATATTGGAGAAGAAGTAGGCATTTGCACACAACCCAACGCAGCAGATCTTTGCACTCTTGATGAACTACAAGAAATCGACATTGCTGTTGACCCTTGTGAGGGCACAAACCTCGTGGCCTATGGCCAAAATGGTTCGATGGCAGTATTAGCGATTTCAGAAAAAGGTGGTTTATTTGCTGCACCAGACTTTTATATGAATAAGTTGGCTGCACCTCCAGCAGCAGCTGGCCATGTTGACATTCGCAAATCTGCTACCGAAAACCTCAAGATTCTGTCTGATTGCCTGGATCGTGCCATCGATGAGTTGGTAGTCGTCGTGATGGATCGTGATCGCCACACAGAATTGATTGCAGAAATTCGGGCGGCTGGAGCCAGAGTCAGACTAATTAGCGACGGTGATGTTTCCGCTGCGATTTCCTGTGCGTTTGGCGGCACAAATATCCATGCGCTGATGGGGATTGGGGCCGCACCAGAGGGTGTGATTTCGGCAGCAGCCATGCGCTGTATGGGCGGACACTTCCAAGGGCAACTAATCTATGACCCTGCAGTGGTTAAGACTGGTTTGATTGGCGAAAGCAGAGCAGGTAATCTTGAGCGTCTAAAGTCAATGGGGATTTCAGATCCTGATAAGGTCTATGATGCTAATGAACTAGCTTCTGGTCGAGAGGTTCTATTCGCAGCTAGCGGTATTACCACTGGTACATTGATGGAAGGAGTGCGTTTCTTTAATGGTGGCGCGCGTACTGAGTCTTTAGTCATCTCTAGCCAATCTAAAACAGCTAGATTTGTTGACACAATTCACATGACTGGCGATAAACCCCGTTCGTTTAACCTATATTAATTTTTTGCACTTATAGCAATCAGTTTTTATTTGTTTAGGGGTGAAGGGGTTCCACCCCTTCGTGGGGGCGCAGCCCCCACACCTCAAACTTACAATTCATATTAGGATTGGATTGCTATATTTGCTGGATGGGTCATCGGTCATTTGCAATTTAGATTTAGATTTTAGATCGGAATTTACAGATGGCCGAAGATCGATCGAAAAGTTCCTCCTGATTAATAAAAACAACTTTATTTAAACTGAGTATGAATATTGCTGTTGTCGGCTTGAGTCACAAAACGGCGACTGTGGAAGTAAGAGAAAAACTTAGCATCCCAGAAGCTAGAGTAGAAGCGGCGATCGCTCAATTGACCAGCTATCCCAGCATTGATGAAGCGGCGATTTTAAGTACCTGCAACCGCCTAGAGCTTTACGTAGTAACCCGTGAAGCAGAAAGTGGCATTAGGGAAATCCTGCAATTTTTATCGGAATTTAGTCAATTACCTTTACAGTTTCTGAGGCGCTATTTGTTCATTTTGCTGCGGCAAGATGCGGTGACGCATCTGATGCGCGTATCAGCAGGTCTCGATAGCCTTGTGTTAGGCGAAGGACAAATTTTAGCCCAAGTTAAAAATACTCACCGATTAGCGCAGCAATATAATGGCGCAGGGCGCGTCTTAAATCAGTTATTTAAGGAAGCGCTCAAGGCTGGAAAGGATGTGCGTACCAAAACTGATATTGGTACCGGCGCAGTTTCGATCAGTTCCGCTGCGGTCGAACTAGCTCAGCTCAAGCTGCAAAATTTAGCTGGTCAGCGAGTCACAATTTTGGGTGCGGGCAAAATGTCTCGCCTTCTGGTAAAGCACCTTTTATCTAAAGGCGCGACCAAAATTGCAATTGTTAATCGCTCTGCACAGAGGGCTGAGGAATTGATCGGGGAGTTTAGAGCGAATGCTGAGGGTGTAGATTTTCAGATTCACCCTCTAGAACACCTTTTCTCCTGTGTCGAGGTATCCGATCTGGTATTTACCAGTACGGCCTCAACTGAGGTATTACTTTCGCGTAAGCATCTGGAACCATTTGCTAGCGAACATCCTGGACTGATGGTAGTGGATATTTCTGTGCCGCGTAACGTTCATGTTGATGTGAATGAGTTACCCAACGTGCATACTTACAATGTTGACGATCTACAAGCTGTGGTTGCCAATAACCAGGAGAGCCGTCGCCAAATGGCTTTGCAAGCAGAGATTCTGCTTGAGGACTCGGTGATGGATTTTGAACTGTGGTGGCGATCTCTGGAGACTGTACCGACAATCAGCAAATTGCGCCAGAAGATGGAAGTAATCCGCGAGCAGGAGATGGAGAAAGCACTATCTCGTTTGGGTAGCGAGTTTGCGGAGAGGCATCAAGAGGTAATCGAGAACCTAACCCGTGGGATTATCAATAAAATCTTGCACGATCCGATGGTGCAACTGCGGGCACAGCAAGATATTGAGACTCGCCGACGTGCTATGCAAACCCTACAGATGCTCTTCGATCTTGATACTCCTGGTAAAGCCACAGAAACTGGTGGTTTTGGTAGCTAGCGAAGTCGATTGCACGATTGCAAATAATCTAAAAAGGGACTTAGCAAAGCTAAGTCCCTTTTTTCCATGGGGTAGAACCCTTCCGTGTGGGGCATTGCCCCACACCCCAATCAAAGTTTGTCCTAACGATCTAGGCATTGGCTATATTATTGAGGCAAAAGGCTTCCCAAGCCAAGCCTAAAGCACTTTCCAGAGACCGCCTGCCCCAGAAACCACTTCTAAGCTTCTACGCTGGGATTGAAAATAGTCACGTAAGCGACCTGAAGGTCGGAATAATAATAAACCCGAGTAAGCCTTTGAGTTAGCTTCTGGTAGATTTGGCAAGCCAGATTTACTCAATAGCTCTAGAGTTACCTTGTCCTCAAGTAAGTAGCTAAGGGAAATGAGATCGCCGAGCATCGTACCATCGTCTCCTTCATCCACAATCAATAGAGGCCTGGTTTGCTGATTCACGAGTCTTGCGGTTTCAGCATTAAAGTAGCTAGGAACATTGCTCCACCAGGTATCGGCGATCGCACTGACGCTGCACGATGCAATACTGCATGTAAATAACCCAACCAGAATCGATCGCCAAAATATTTGAGGTATACCAGACACAGGCGATCGGATGAGGTTGCTACCTAACAGATAGGCAACAGCTAATTGGATGCCAGGGAAACAAGAAATCAAGTAGCGACTGACCGAACTACGCCTTCCACCCAAAATTAAATCTGGCAGAACCAACATCAGGAAAGGCACGACGATCGCAGTCAAAATAAATAACCAGGTTTGACGATGAGTTTGATGGCATACAACCCAAATTCCTGCCAAAATTACTAACAAGATTGGGAGCCTGAGCACATACGTCCAAACACTATCAAAGCCCACATCTAGATCGAGAAATAAAGCTGTAAAGCTGAGCATCCAAAGTTTGCTATTAACCAACCAATCTGTTGCCCCTGCGGCCCAGTTAGTTGAGCTTAAGGCCCGTCGGTAATTTCCAGCCAACACCAAGATCCAGGGCATGTATAAAAACAGCGATCCTATATTCGCGATCGCATATTTGAAAAAGAAATTTTGCGGCTTGAATAACTCAACCTGAAGATTTTTGGTTGAATCAGCTTGCGGCTTGACGCTAAGGCGATGAGGCAATCCCAATCGCAGCAGGAATAGGTAAACTCCGTGGGCGATCGCCGTAAAGCTAAAAAAAGGATGCGTATAAAGTCCGATCGCATTGACAACAGCGTAAATCCCCCAACTGCGGTGATTACGCAGACGCATGGCTCTGAGCAGACAAAAACTACTGGCAATTGTAGCGACAGTCAGTAAGCTGTACTGCCTGGCAATTTGCGCAAACAATACGTCAAAGGGTGATAGCGCCAGTAAAGCAACGGATGTGAGTGCGATCGGACGAGAACTAAATAGTTCAAAAGCTAAACCGTAGATTAGCGGGAAAGAAATCAGGCTAATTAAAACTGCCAGCAGTCGCATCGTCGCAATATCACTACCAAAAGACTGCATCCAGAAACGAGATATCAAGTAGTAAAGCGGAGGATGCTGCGGATCTTCCTTGGCTAGAGAGGCGATCGTATCAGCAAAACCGCTGCCAGGTTTGATGCGTTGATACTTTAATAGTTCACTGGGCTGAACATTTTGGTTACTAAAAATCTGATGCCCCATTTCCTGCCCGGTATATCCAGCAGCACGCATTGAGGTGTAGACTTCATCGTGCCAATACAACTTGTGTCCCAGCGCATTGAGCCGAAAGCCCATACCCAAGACTATTGCACCCACTAACAGCACGAGCAATAAACGGTGAGCCATCTTGTCTGGCATCCGATCTTGACGAGATAAATCCATGTCCTTACCGTTTGTTAGCCTTACCTTGAAATTAGACGTAAATTTTACAAATTTGGGCACGCTCAAATATTGTGCTATATAATTTTCGACGAGTTGCGAGTCGAACAATCACAAAGGCACTCTTCTCGATAAGATAGGTAGCTAAGGAGCGTGAATTTAATTAAATGGGGGTTGGGGCTTCGCCCCCAAGCAAGGGCATTGCCCCTGCACCCCTAAATTGAGTTTTATTTAATTCCCGAGCCTCAGGTTATCTAACAATTATTTGCAATCAATCTAGTGGAGGATTAATTTTTGGCTAGCAGCAGCTTATTCACATCCGAGTCTGTTACAGAAGGTCATCCAGATAAGATATGCGACCAGATTTCAGACACGATTTTAGATGCCTTACTCAGCATTGATCCCACATCGCGGGTTGCAGCAGAGGTAGTAGTGACGACAGGCTTAGTCCTGATCGCAGGCGAAATTACTAGCAAAGCGCAAATTAATTTTGTGGATTTAGCCCGTAAAAAAATTGCCGAAATTGGCTATACGGACGCAGATAATGGTTTCTCATCCAATAGCTGTGCCGTGCTCCTAGCTATCGATGAACAGTCGCCAGATATTGCCAAAGGCGTAAATGAGGCAATGGAAAAGCGTGAAGGGCTAGAATCAGACGCCGCCCTAGAAGCCATTGGGGCTGGAGATCAAGGCATTATGTTTGGATTTGCTTGCGACGAAACGCCTGAGATGATGCCGATGCCGATCGCTTTATCCCACCGCATAGCCAGACAATTAGCAACGACTCGTAAAAGCGGCGAACTGTCCTATTTGCGACCCGATGGCAAAACACAGGTCACTATTGTCTATGAAAATGGCAAACCCATCGGTATCGATACAATCTTGATTTCAACTCAACATGACCCAGAAGTAAATGGATTTAGTGATGACCAGCAAATTCAGGCTGCGATCAAAGCCGATCTATGGCAAAAGGTAGTCCAACCAATGTTTGTGGATGCCAAGGTGATTCCTGACGAGCGCACCAGATTTCTGGTTAACCCCACTGGGAAATTTGTAATTGGTGGCCCACAAGGTGATTCTGGGCTAACTGGGCGCAAAATTATTGTCGATACCTATGGCGGCTATGCCCGTCATGGTGGCGGTGCATTTTCTGGCAAAGATCCCACCAAAGTCGATCGCAGTGCTGCTTATGCCTGTCGCTATGTCGCCAAAAATATTGTGGCAGCAGGACTCGCAACCAAGTGTGAATTACAAATTAGTTACGCAATTGGGGTGGCTAGACCCACAAGCTTGACGATCGAGACATTCGGAACTGGGAAAGTACCCGATGAAATTCTCTTGCAATTAGTCAATGACAACTTTGATCTGCGCCCCGCCGCCATTATCAAAAACTTTGCTTTGCAACATCTCCCTGCCCAGAATAACGGACGCTTCTACCAAAATGTAGCTGCCTATGGTCATTTTGGCCGCAACGATCTGGATCTACCTTGGGAGAGAATCGACAAGGTAGAGATTCTGCAAAAAGTTCTGTGAGTTAGGGTGTGAGGTGCCGTATTTTTGTGCACCCCACTCCTTCTTCCTTACTCTTTGCTGATTGAGGGCAGGCACTGAGGTGCTGCCCTCACATTTATGTAAATTGCTGACCTAGCTCAATTGGATTATGCACGGTAATCCGCTTTTTGGAGATAGAGATCATCTTTTGCTTGCGCAGATCTCCCAGCAACCTGGTTACAGTTACGCGCGTGGAACCAATCGCCTCAGCAATTGATTGGTGTGACAGTTTGAGATCGATCGTGACTCCATCAGCAGTCGGAGCCCCAAAATCGCGACAGAGAATCAGTAAAAAACTGACAAGGCGAGAACCCATATCTCGATGCGCCAAAGTTTCGATCATCATCTCGGTTTGGAGAATGCGCGATGATAACCCGCGCAATAACACCATAGGCAACTCAGGGTCTTCTTTGAGTGCCTTTTCGACATGCTCAATTGGCACTGATAGTAACTCTACAGGCGTAAATGCTACGGCATGATAAAAGCGATCGGAGCGATTGCCTGTAATCAGTGAAAGCACCCCAAATACGCTATTTTCACGCAGCAAAGCTACCGTTATTTCTTCGCCTGCCTCATAGACTCGGGACAGCTTCACCGCACCGCGCACCAGGAAATAAAACCTCTCGGCAGGATCTCCAGGGAAGAAAATAGTCTTGCCACGCTCAAAGGTTTCCACCATTGGAGGAAACATTCCGCCATTCATCTCGCGGAAGACATCAGCTAAAGGTCTTTCTTGCATTATTGCCATTTATCCCACCTCCAAAACTTGAGTGACACAGGAATTACATCGCTGTGGCTTCACACAATCCGACTTAAATTCATCATTAACTAGTGAATGAGAGTTATTAGAGGGTGAGTTACACAGGGGATCTTGAAAAAGTATTAATCCGTCAGATCTATCGAAAGTAATCAATTGTGGTCAATATTAACTATTTTTCTTATCCACACTTAAACTTACTACACAACTGCATTTTGTATTAGAATGTACATTTTGTTGTGATTTTGATTATCCTACGGTCAAAAATCAAAGTTTCTTGTTTCGATAACCCATCTAGGCTAACAGATTGATTAGAATAAGTTATTGACTGGCATAGGCAATTGCTAAGTGCATTTGTGACTGATTGTTTTTGGGTGTGCCAGTTGCTTTGAGAATAATTGTCGCAATCATCTATCCCGTGCCAAATTGGATACTTATATAGCAATTCTTTTTGGTTTATTTAGGGGTGAAGGGGGAAACCCCTTCGTGGGGGGGGGGTACCCACACCCCCACATGAAAATATTTTTTGTTTTT
>JANMRU010000418.1:0-14682 GCA_031388585.1 Pseudanabaena sp. SOY_30_concoct_251
AATTTTCTGGTTAAGCTGAAAAACGGTGTAGGTATGTTGAAAGGAGTCTACAAACCGCAAGATGTTAATGAAACAGAGATAAGCTAAAAAATATAAAAACAAACCATGCGGTGAGTACCAGCCAAGAGCGATAAATAATCCTCCTCGTATTAGCATGAGGCAAGCATTTTTCAATCGTTCATCTTTGCGGGATTGACTCAAAAATGGTAATAAAGCACATAACCAACGCAAGATAAAGTTTAGTGCTGGAAAGTACATCCATTCCAGCGTAATAATCAAATTGAGTATAGGCTTGGGAAGTGAGTTGAGGAACTCGGCAATGGAAAAGGCTGAAAAATCAGCGCGGTTCTTATGATGAGCTAGATCATTTCGTCCCAAATCTCGGAAACGGCTGTAGCATGAACCCGTGAGGAATAGCATAATGTTGCCAGCGATCGCATTTAAGCGAGGATTCTGAAACACAGTGCCATGCATAAATTCGCGAATAAAATAGGCTGCTAACATCAGGGTGTGAACCAGCAGCAATATGCCCAAGAGATTCGCAGTCCAAGCCTCTGAGCAAATGTAGGTCAGTCCAAATAGATAGCCAACTAGTAGGTAAAATAGCGCTAAACCATTAATCTCGTAATTGCGATCGCACAATTTTACGCTCAGATCTGGAGATAATCTAGGAGTCATGGCATTATACTTGCTTCTACTAAAGAATTTGAGACAGAAAATAGTTTTTCTGAGGAAGTCACCCAACCAATTGAACCTTGTTCGGCCAGCAGAACCTTGATTGCAGCCTCATGTTCCATTGGCTCGTAGGCCGCACAACAATCTTCTAAGAGCAGACAATAGAACCCCAAGTCGCTTGCATGACGATAGGTTCCTAAGACACAGCATTCTGTTGTCACCCCAGCAATCAGCAAATGGGTAATCCCTTGTTGGCGAAGTATTTTCTCTAGATTTGTTGCCACAAATGCCGAGTGAGCTGGTTTGTCAATCACATGGTCACTTCCCAATACCTGCATTTCATCAATCAGAGCAGAAACTAATTAGCACTAAACCGACTTCCTTCGCCAACTTTATTGATAGTCGCTTTGTTAAACAATATGTAACTAGTAATCCAACTTACTCTTGCAACAAATCATCATGCACATTTAAATAAAATTTTATACAAATCCTAATGGCAAATCAACCAGAGCTGGTAATTCGCAATCTTCATAAAACCTTTCCAAGCAAGAAGGGAAATTTGCAAGCACTGAAAGATATAAATATAAAGGTCTATCGCAACGAATTTGTTTGCGTCGTTGGAGCTTCTGGTTGCGGTAAATCGACGCTTTTACATATCATTGCTGGTTTGGAGGACCCAACTTCTGGAGAAATGTTGCTGGATGGACATCCACTCGATGGCCCTGGAGCCGATCGCGGTATGGTGTTTCAAAACTATACCCTTTATCCCTGGTTGACCGTTGCCCAAAATATTGAGTTTGGGCTTGAGCTGCAAAAGATGCCTGCGGCTGAACGCAAACAACGAGTGAGTTATTACATGGAAATAGTTGGCTTAACGCGATTTGCCGATGCATTGCCCAGAGCTCTCTCAGGTGGGATGAAACAGCGGGTGGCGATCGCCCGTGCCCTCGCGAACGAACCTGATATTTTATTGATGGACGAACCGTTTGGAGCCTTAGATGCGCAAACTAAAGAAGTATTGCAAGAGTTTATGTTGCAAATTTGGCGGCAAACCCAAACCTCGGTTTTGATGGTTACGCATGATGTTGAAGAAGCGGTTTTTCTTGCCCAGCGTATCTACGTTCTTTCGGCTCGACCGGGGCAAATTAAGGCGGAAGTTCAAATCGATCTGGGTGGCGATCTCGATCTTTCTGCTAAAGCCACTGATGTTTTTCAACGTAAACGATGTGAAGTTATGAGCTTAATCCGAGATGAGATTTTTTCTGCTGCTTCCTAGAAGATTATCCCCAGATTCGCTGCTATTTTTGCGCGTTATTAACTATGAACATACAAGCTCGCCAAGAGACCCCTCTCGCTCTGCTCCCCTTAAAGAGACGCACATATAAAGCGAACAAGCGGCGATCGCTATTTTGGGAAATTCGTAGCGATATTCCTAAACCTCTCTTCTACACGATGGTTGGGCTATCAATTTTGATTCCACTCTGCATTTGGTCGGCACTAACCTATAGCGGATTTGTTAAGCCTTTGTTTCTGCCTACTCCCACAGCAGTTGTTCAAAGATTTTGGAACTTGCTTCAAAATGGAGCGTTAATGAATGATGCCATTACCAGTATATCTAGGGTAGGCTGGGGGTTCTTGATTTCTGCCGCTATCAGCATCCCACTTGGTTTGTTAATTGGCACCTTCAAAAGCATGGAAGGACTGTTTGAGCCTTTCGTTGGCTTGCTGAGATATATGCCTGCCGCCGCCTTTATTCCACTCATCATTCTCTGGATTGGCTTGGGCGAACCATCTAAAGTCGCGATCATCTTTTTGGGAAGCTTTTTCTACAACACCCTGATGATTGCTGATGCGGTTAAATTTATTCCTCTCGATTTCCTGCGAGCAGCCCATACGCTAGGGGCAACGCAAAAAGATGTGTTTCTGAAAGTGATTTTTCCGGCAACGCTACCTAATATCATCGATGCACTGAGAATAAATATTGCAGGAGCTTGGAATTTTGTTGTGATTGCAGAACTGGTAGCGGCTCAGTCAGGTTTAGGCTACCGAATTGTCACAGCACAACGCTTTCTCCGAACTGATGAAATCTTTGTTGGCATTATCTTGATTGGTGCGATCGGGCTGGCAATTGATTGCATATTTAAGCTGATCTTTAAGTTGATTGTCCCTTGGGCTGTGAATAATGTATAGACATCAGACTTAGTTGAAATAGATTGGAATAGCTCTCTAAAAGAAGCGATCGCTGCTAAGCATTTCGGCTAATCTGCACCGAATAATAAAAACGATCGCCGCGCGAAATCGATTCACCATGAACGATCGCGTAGTTTTCATCCGTATATGCAGTATGCCGATAGACAATCAGCGGATGTCCAAGTGGAACTTCTAAATGCGAGCTAGTTTGATAATCTGCCTGAGTACATTCGATCGCGGCATCAACCTTTTCAATGTTAATTCCATGCTTTTCTATGGAATCAATATAATGCCTGCGTCACTCCATGGGAATTAGAAACAACATTAGATTGTTAGCAAATTGCGACCAGAGTCAGCTTTAGATTTTTCAAGTTTTATACAGAGATGCTACGTATTTATCGTAGCCGTTGTACAGCAGGGTGCGCCGTCTTTCGCCAGTACCCAACATGTGCTCTGTTGCTTGCGACCAACGCGGATGCGGTACGTTTGGCTCGACATTAGCCTCAAACCCGTATTCGTTGCTGGCTAGCACATTCCAGAAAGTTGGTGGTTGGCGATCGGTAAACTCGATACGATCGATGGACTTAATACTCTTAAATCCATATTTCCAGGGGACTACGAGGCGAAGGGGTGCGCCGTGCTGCTTCGGTAATTCGTGCCCGTAAATGCCCACAGCCAGTAAGGTTAGATCGTTCATGGCTTCAGCCATAGTCAGACCCTCGGTATAAGGCCAGGGATAGTTTTGTAGATCCTGTCGTATTACTTGTTTGGGGCGAAAGAAGGTGGTCATTTTCACAAACTTGGCCTCGGGCTTTGGCTCGACCAAATCGATCAGAGCCTTCATCGGAAAGCCAACCCAGGGGACTGCCATTGCCCAAGTTTCAACGCAGCGATGTCGGTAAAGACGCTCTTCGATCGGCATTTTCGCTATCAGGTCTTCGATCGCAATTTTCTGCGGCTTCGCCACCAAACCCGATACTTCTAATGTCCAGGGACTAGTCTTAAAGGCATCGACAAATCGCCATACCTCTTTACCGCCACTGAACTCATAAAAGTTATTGTACGTAGCGGCAATATTTTCCTCAGTGATCGGGCGATCGAGCGTAAAAGCAAGATTGCGTAGGGCTTTGATTGGTTTGAATTTAGCTTGCTTGAGGTTTTGCTGAACCTGTTCTCGCTTTTCTGTATCCGAGCTGCAACTAGCGGCCAGAAATCCAATACTGGCTAGCCCTAGCTTTTGCACAAAATGGCGGCGATTCATAAAAACCGACTCGGATGTCGCTTCATTTTCGGAAATGAGCCAGTCGGGTAGGATTTTAATTAAAGTCATATAGTTTTCTTACCTAACCCTTGTGTCATCGAAGATCCAGCCATGAGAATTATCCCACACTAAGAACACTTGTAGAGATTCTGGTGTGATATCGCCATTTTTTTTGTAGTAGGTCAGTTCCGCATTTACCTTGGCGCTGTCAGCTCCGCGAGATACCAGACTAGACTGATTGATCTCTACTCGATCTACCTCTTCCCACCAGCTTACATAAGAATTTTTAAACCCTTTTTTGGCTCTTGCTTGTTGGTATCCAGGTGATAGCTTCTGCCAAGCAGTTTCGTAATTACGGTTATTGATCAGGTTGTAGTATTCTCTGACTGTCTGTTCTGGTGAAATTGTTGCTAACGCTGTTTGCTTGTCTTCGGGGTCTTTTTGTGGTTGCACGGCGCTGCCAACTACTTGCTCTGAGGACTTGCTGGCATCGGTACTGGCTAGGGCACAGTAGGCATCAGGCTTTTGGCTGACGTAGATTTTTAACTGGGCAACACAGCTTGAACTGCGATCGAATTTTGCTACATATACCTGAACTTTATCTCGTTCCTTGAGGTTGGGATAGTCAGATAACTTAAATACACCAGCCTGGTTGAAACCATTGGCCTTTAGTACCTCTGCATACTGCATGGCATCAATCTCATCTGCATAGGCAGTATCGGCCAGGAAGTAGAAGGATTTATGCTCGACGGCAATGGGGGGATTGGGTTTGGCTGAGATATTTGGCTGAGCCTTAGATTGCGATTCGTATAGATTTCTCAGCAGTGGTAGACCCAGAGCCATGCCACTACCTGCAAGTGTGCCTAAAATTAGAAAGCCTGTGATCGCCATTTTTCTCTTTCTCTTAATCTGGCTGGGAGTATTCGGTGGGGCAGCTAAGTATTTTGGTCTCAATTGGCGAGAGGTCGATCCATTACCTAGAGCGCGGAGCATTTCTTTAGCATTAGCGTAGCGATCGCGAGGATAGAAATGTACGGCTTTTTCTAATACCTTTGCCAACGACTCACTAAGATTGCCCGCATGTTCGCGCCACAGGATTTCAGCGGTATTGGGATCGGTGGTTAAATCTCTGGGTAATTTGCCCGTGAGCAAGTAAATCGCTGTCATGCCTAAACCGTAAAGGTCGCTGGCAAAAATCGGTCTGCCCACTGACTGCTCTGAGGCCATAAATCCAGGTGTGCCAACAATGATAGATTTCGTGTTTTGGTGTCTTGAATTGGCCGGATGACTAACTGTTTCCTTCACGGCACCAAAGTCGATCAGCACGGGGCGGCGATCGCTGTTGCGCAGAATAATGTTGTCTGGTTTAATATCGCGGTGAATCATTCCTCGACTGTGAACGTAGTCTAGGATGTGCAGGACTTCGATCAGGATCTGCCGCGTAAACTGCTCACTCTGTTTCCCTTCTTTTCTTCCCTTTTCCAATAGAGTTGGGCCTTCAATCCATTCTTGCACCAGAAAAAACTGTTCGTTCTCCGTAAAGTTGGCATATAGGCAAGGAATCTGGTTGCAAGATGCTCCGAGTTCTTCTAGGACAGCAGCTTCGCGGATAAACCTTTGCTGGACTAGCTGATATACCTCTGGCCGATCGGTAATGGGTCTAAGTTGCTTGATCACACAGTAGGGACTTGAGGGCATTTTGGTATCCTCAGCTAAGAAGGTCTCGCCAAAGCCACCAGAGCCCAGTACCCGAATAATCTGATAGCGGTTATCTAAGAGTGTGGACATCATCGCAACATTAGTTTTTGAGGGAATTTTTGTACGATCTTAAAGCGCAAACGCGAAATTAAATTCGTATATTCAGACGATTTTTTTAGCATGGCAAGGAACTTATAGCGATCTCTAGATGAAATATAAATTGGTGGTTTGGGGACTTTGCCCCCATAAAGGGGTTTCACTCCTTCACCCCAAAACAAACAAAAACTGATTGTTGTATACGATCGTCTTGCCAAAAATATACCCTGAGTTATAGATTCTACGCTGTTCTTTTTAGTGATTTCTACTATAATTATTTTAGGTTTAAAAATTGTATGAACTAAAACTGAGGCCAAAAGTGTTTGCTACTCTAGAAAGACGCAGTCAACAGCAATCGGTTATTCCTCAAGATCTCTTTGCAGCGATCGCCGCTTTAAAAGAGGATCTCAATGCGGTAATTTTAGCTCACTATTATCAAGATCCAGACCTGCAGGATGTTGCCGACTATATTGGTGACTCGTTGGGTTTAGCACAAGCAGCCGCAAATACGAATGCTGATGCGATCGTCTTTTTAGGCGTACATTTTATGGCTGAGACGGCCAAAATCCTTAACCCACACAAGCTAGTACTATTGCCAGACTTAGAAGCGGGATGTTCGCTAGCAGATAGTTGCCCTCCCCAAGAGTTTGCCGCCTTTAAAGCTGCACACCCAGATCATATGGTGATTTCGTACATTAACTGCTCAGCTGCGGTCAAAGCAATGAGCGATATTATCTGCACTAGCTCGAATGCCGTGTCAATTGTCAACCAGGTCGATCGCGATCGCCCAATTATATTCGCCCCAGATCGCAATTTAGGCCGCTATGTGATGCAGCAAACAGGGCGAGATATGTTGCTCTGGCAGGGAAGCTGTATGGTGCATGAGATTTTTTCGGAGCGCAAGCTCGTAGAACTAAAGCAAAAACATCCTGAAGCGGCGATCGCGGCACATCCAGAGTGCGAACCAAATGTGCTCAGACATGCAGATTTTATTGGTTCTACCACAGCTTTACTCAAATATGTCCAAACTAGTCCTGGCAAATCTTTTATCGTAGTGACGGAGCCGGGAGTAATTCATCAAATGCAAAAGGCATCGCCGGACAAGCTTTTGATTCCCGCTCCACCAGAACATGATTGTGCTTGCAATCAATGCCCACACATGCGTTTGAATACTCTTGAGAAGCTTTATCTAGCAATGAAAACTCGTTCGCCTGAGATTGTGATGGACGAGGAGATTCGACAAGCTGCATTAGTTCCCATGCAACGGATGTTAGATATATCTATCTAGAGGAAGACATATAGCTCAGATCTTGCACCATTCTCAACTGGCGGTTAAAACCGCGTCTATACAAACTAAACCAGCCTGCGCTGGTTGCCCATAAAGCAGCTCTGAGTCTGCGAAGGAAGACGTTGTCTTTGTAGCTGCGAATTCATTCGCGCTTGGCTTATTGAACCTGGGGCAAGATCTCAGATAGGGTAGCTTTGGGAGAGATTATGGGTTAAATGTGAGTTTGGCAATGAATCCGAATGCAGTAGCAAACAGAGCAGCAATAAAACCCCAGATCTTTGTATCCTGCGATCGCATCTGAATCTTCAGATCGGCAATGTCTGCTTTGAAATCAGATTTAATTTCACCAATATCCGACTTCAGTTCGGTTCTGACTTTCGCGATTTCAGATTTAATTTCACCAACATCTGACTTAAGTTCAGTTCTAACTTTAGTGATTTCAGATGTAAGTCCAGTAATGTCAGATTTTAGTTCGGTTCTAACTTTAGTGATTTCAGATTTAATTTCACCAATATCCGACTTCAGCTCGGTTCTAACTTTCGCGATTTCAGATGTAAGTCCGGCAATGTCAGATTTAAGCTCAGCTTTAATTTCGGCGTTTTCTCTGATTAAGACATCGAGTCTGCCGTCAACGCGCTTAAGTATTTCGGTAAATAGTTCTGTATCAGTTGCCATTATCCTTTTGTGTCGTATTGTAGTAGTATACCGACCTTTTTAAGTTTGTATATGCCGTTCCAGAAAAATCATGAGTATCGCTGGGTTAAGCAAGGCGATCGCGCATTGGACAAGCAACCAATTACATTTAAGGGATACGAGGGTCAAAAATTAGCATTGTTTGCAATACCTAATTGGCAAGAGAAATTTAGAGAATTCGCGGATAAATTGATTAAGGAGTCCGAACACAATCAGTAATCAAATTCCCTGTCTAACTCCGAGAAAGCAACTGTAACTAGTTAATTTTAGTGGTCTAAAGAGTGTTTGGAATAATTCCCAAAGAGGTCGAATCTTATGACGAAGAACAAAACGCCATCCATACCCCGAAAATCATCCAAAAAGTTAACAAAGATCGACTCTGCTGAGACGCGATCGTTGACGCTAGGTGAATTTACTCATGCAGCGATCAAGCGACAATACCAGCATATGGTTACCCAAGAACGCGGGGTGTTAGCCGATCTCGAGCCAGAGTACCTGCATCAGATGCGCGTAGGCAGCCGCCGATTGAGCACAGCTTTACAGGTCTTTAGTCATACTGTCGCACTCCCTAAAGCTGCGCAGGAAAAACGAGTTCGTTCTCTAACCAAAACTCTAGGTGTTTTGCGCGATCTAGATGTCCAGATTGCTTCCCTGCGCGAAGATTATTGCCCTCGTGTGAATTCTGGCGAACTCAAGCTGTTGGATAAAGTATTGGAATCACTGGATAAGCAGCGGGAGCGCGCCTTTGCAAAGGTTGAATCTATCCTGAGACATCCTAGCTATGAGAAGCTGAAGGCCACATACGAAAACTGGCTAGAGCATCCTCAATTCTCATCTCCCATTCATTTTCACCTTGAGCTATTACTTCCTGACTTACTTAGTCCTCTTCTATCCGAGTTACTTCTGCATGCAGGTTGGTCGATTCCAGAGGAGACTTCGGAGGCTAATAGCGAGATTCTCCACGACTTGCGCAAGACCTGTAAATATGTGCGATATCAGACTGAGTTTTTTACCGATTTCTATGACAAGGCTTTTAAGGAATGGTCCGATGAGTTAAAAGAACTGCAAGATAGCTTGGGAAAAGTTCAGGACATGCAAGTTTTGCAGGATTTGCTGTTGCGCGAGTTGCCTAAAGGGTCAGATTTGCCAGAACTCCAAAGCGCAATTCAAGAAAATCTCAGTGGAGCAATGGTGAATTGGGAACCAATACGACAGAAGTATCTCAGTGCTGATTTCCGCTATCACCTGCACCAAATGATTTTAGAACCATTATTGAAGCAGTGCGAAACTCGAAAGTTATAGCTGTCTCCAATTACAGCAAATTGCAACCAAAACCACCACAGATAAATCATTAAAACCCATGCGGGGGCTGCGCCCCTGCGACGACCAGCTTTTTGTGGTGGACTCGATCGGAAACTGCTGTAGGTTATGACAGGGTGGAGGATTAGAACCCCTAGGGGGCATTGACCCACACCCCCAATTAAAATCTGTCAAAACGATCTAGGGTTGGCTATAACTGGAAATTTTTCTGTAATGTTGTGTAGCCTTTGACGGAATGCTTGCGGATCGCTAAGAATCTCTGATAACGCGATCGTTTTTTGTTCGGTAGAAGCTAGAAACTTAAGCTGGAGGTTCCCTGTAGCTGCTTCAGTATCACCAATAATTAGGGCGGCGATCGCGCCACTATTGGCAGCACGCTTGAGTTGCTTATCAAATTTAGCCGCACTCAGATCTAACTCTACGCTCAACCCAACTCGACGCAAACTTTGGGCTATCTGTAATGACTTTCCTTCCGCCTGTTCACCTCTAGAGACAATGTAAAGGTCAATCTGTGTGGCCACAGGTTGAGTGCTTTGCTGCAAAAGTAGTACAAGTCTTTCAAGCCCGATCGCCCAACCGACAGCAGGTGTATCGGGGCCACCTAACTCCGCCACAAGGCGATCGTAACGACCACCGCCGCATACGGCTGACTGTGCGCCAAGATGAGAAGACTGAATTTCAAAAGCTGTGTGAGTGTAGTAGTCCAAACCGCGTACAAGGCGAGGATTAAGCCTAAAAGCAATGTTTAGATCTTGCAAAAGTGCCTGCACGCGCTCAAAATGCTGTTGCGATTCCGTACTGAGATAGTCCAGGATGCTAGGTGCGCCCAGCGCAATTTCTTGAGTACGCGGGTCTTTGCTGTCGAGAATACGGAGGGGATTGCGACTGAGGCGATCGCGCGAGTCAAGATCGAGTTCGGTCGCATAGGGAGTGAAATAATTTACCAAAGCTTCCCGATACACAATGCGATCTTCGCTACTACCGACGGAATTGAGATCGACAACTAGATCCTGAAGTCCTAGTTCGATCAAAAAGTCAGCCGCGATCGCAATTACTTCAGCGTCCGCACGAGGATCTTTACTACCCAGAACCTCTACACCTAACTGATGAAACTGTCTCTGTCTGCCCGCTTGGGGGCGCTCGTAGCGAAACATTGCACCTGTATACCACAGGCGTTGGACTCCACCTTGGGCGTAGAGTTTGTGTTCTATAAAAGCTCGTACTGCTCCAGCGGTTCCTTCTGGTCTGAGGGTTAGAGAGCGATCGCCGCGATCGCTAAACGTGTACATCTCCTTCCCGACGATATCAGTGGTTTCGCCGATGCCGCGCGCAAAAAGCTCTGTTGATTCAAAGGCAGGCGTGCGAATCTCAGCGTAGGCTGCCTGAGCCAAAATTTGTCGTGCTACAGATTCAAGTTGCTGCCAGTAGGAAATTTCTGGAGTGAAAATATCGCGGGTGCCGCGAGAAGCTTGAAGAGATGACATGGGGAATTTATTGAATTTGCCAAGCGCCATAACGATCAAGAATTGACGACACTAATGCCTGCGATCGCTCTAACATCTGGGAAGAACAGGTAACATTTATGCCCGCAATCTGACTGGCATCATAACTAAAATCTTGTCGATCTTGCCAAATTAATTCGGTGGACACACCTTCAAGCTGAGATAGATGTGTAGCAAGTTCTTTGTACATGGCAAGTGGAAGTTCGCTTTGGTATGCGATCTTGAGCGACTTACCACTAAACACTCTGCAATCCTTCTTCTTCAGCTGTTTGAGCTACTTGAACTCTCGGCTTAGAACTAATGGTGCAGCAGTTAACCTCATCAATGCAGACTTTTCCCGACTGCAATGCCCACATTACCAGCGCTACGCGGTTATCTGTATGGGTTTTAGTCAAAATATTGCTAATGTGGTTGTCCACAGTGCGTTTGCTGATTGCCAGCTTAAGTGCGATCTCTTGGTTGGTTAACCCATCCCTTACAAGCTCAATCACTTGTATTTCGCGATCCGAAAGATTAATAGGTGATTTGCTTTCTGCCTGATTGAGCTCAGCGATGTTAGTCATAGCGTCAATGAGTTTAACTACTTAGAGATATAGCACTATCCTAGCAATTTATGGGATCGCTATCAAAGCATAATTCCACCAGTTTCTAAGAATCGTTAATATAAATTAGCTTTAGTTTAAAAATCGACATGATTCTAGGCAATCTTCAGGATTATGCTAAACCAGTAATGATTCTAGCCACTTAGGGGCGGGTGTAATTGGGTTGCCCAGGCGATCTAGCAGCAGCCAACCCACAAGATGTACCAATAATAAGTACATAAAATTACTGAAAATAATACCTGCGATCGCAAAAGCTTGAACTACCCAAAGCTCTGGTTCCTCCAATGAACCAAAAAACTGTAATATCCAGCCGACTAAGCCTGTAATCTGAACAGTGATATACGTCCAAACATTCTCGCCAAGCAAAACGGAAAGGAGAAAAAGTTGAAACCAGCTTCCAAGTGTGGCTGTCAGCGTCCCCAGGCATAGCGATATTGACCAGGGCGATCGCCGCCTCCACAAAAAGCCTAACAACACACCCAATAAGCCATGCGGGATCGCATATTGAATGCTGCGGATTGGCCCCATCAGCACTGTCAGGAGTAGTACGGTCACGATCGTTGTTTTCCAGGCTGACTTACCTCCCCAGCGCAAATAGGCAAGGGCAGTCGGTATGGGAAAGAACATGCGCAGGAATGGGCCAATCGGGAAATAGAAGTTAACTAAAAAAATCATGCCTGTGGCGCTGGCTAAAAATGCTGTCTCCACCATTGCCAAAGCAGGATTTGGACGTTTTTGGGGCATTGATTATCGGTTATTGGCTGGGGGGTAATGGTTTTAGGGACATATCTATGTGTCTGCCCGTAAAAATTCAGGTTATTCTTCGTCCTTTATTCTTTGCTCTTCGTTCTTTATTTACTACTCACTGCTATTTGCGGCGATCGTATCCCAAAATCTGCCGCGACGACCGTATAGCCACCATAGACCAAACATACCTAGGGCAATGCAAGCCAAACTAATCACCTGGGCAATGCGCAAAGAGCCTAACATCAGGCTATCCGTGCGGAGGGCCTCAATCCATAGTCTCCCAGAGCTATAGGCGATCGCATAGATTGTGACTAATGTACCTGGCTTGGCTTTGGGAAAACGCCTAAAAATAGCCATCAATAAGCCAAACACCATTAGATTCCAGAGCGATTCGTAAAGAAAAGTAGGATGGTAATAGGCATTGGCGTAAGATTCACTGGGACGATGTTCGGGTGAGATTAATAGCTTCCAGGGTAAATCGGTGGGTGTACCAAATGCCTCGGAGTTAAAAAAATTACCCCATCGACCAATTGCCTGGCCTAGGATTAGCGACGGCATCACCAGATCGGCAATCTTCCAAAATGAGAGACGGTTACGGCGGGCAAAAAAGATCGCGGCGATCGCGCCACCAATAATTGCACCATGAATAGCAATGCCTCCCTCCCAAATGGCAAAGACTTTATACCAGGGTTGGTTCTGGAATTTTTCGTGCCAGGCAAATGCTACATAATAAGCCCTGGCTCCAGGAATTGCACCAACTGCTAGCCATATAACTAGATCTTCCATAAATTCGGGTTTAACCCCGCGTTTTGGGGCTAGTTTCGCCGCCAGGATCGTGCCAATTATTACTGCGGTGGCAATTAGAAGCCCATATAAGCGAATTGAGAATGGCCCAATTTGCAGGTGAGCTGAGGGGGAAGTAAATTCAAAAGCAAGAGGCAAAATGCTCAGCATATGTGGGATTGAACGACTCAAAGCACCTGTAGATCCTAGCAGAGCAATTGCGATTGCCCATAGCAAAAAACAAAGCCAAACTTACTAGAGGCGAAAAGTCATGGGAACTTGCGATCGCGGACATCAGCACAATAATGCTCTACCGCCTTCGTAATCGACTCGCGCAAATCCACATACTTACGGGCAAAAGGTGGTTGCCAATCCGATAGCCCCAGTAAATCATGGGTGACTAAAACTTGACCATCGCAGCGATCGCCAGCCCCAATCCCAATCGTCGGAATATTCAGTGCCTCCGTAATTCGCTGCCCCAAATCAGCAGGCATATTCTCCAGCACGATCGCAAAAACTCCTGCATCTTCCAAAGCTTTAGCTTGGGCAAATATCTTGTCGGCAGTGGCGGCATCTTTACCCTGGGGACGATAGCCCAGTTGATGGACTGATTGAGGTGTCAGCCCCACATGCCCCATCACCGGAATTCCAGCTTGTACGACTTTAGCGATCGCATTCACCATATCAGGATAGCCACCTTCCATTTTTACAGACTGGGCATTGGTTTCTTTGAGTACGCGACCCGCTGAGTAAACCGCTTGTTCGGAACTACACTGGTAACTTAGAAATGGCAAATCTACTACCAATAAGGCATTGCTAACCCCACGCTCTACGGCTTTGGCATGATGGATCATTTCGTCCAAGGTCACAGGCAAAGTATTTTTGTGCCCCAGCACAACCATTGCCAAGGAGTCGCCCACCAAAATGATATCTACTCCCGCCGCATCAAGAAGTTTGGCCGTGGCATATTCCGCAGCCGTGAGCGCCACGATCGCTCTTCCTTGCTGTTTCCATGCTTTGAGGTGGGCAACTGTTACTGGCATATTTCTTTTGCGATCGCGCCGAAGTTGTTGAAATTTAAGTAACGAATCTAGAGGTATCTTTTAGCGCGCTAAGAAGCGATCGCTATCCTGTAGCAATCATATTGTAAACTTTGTAAAGATTCAGAGAGTACATCAATTCACACCAGAACATTAGATATGAAAGTCGGTCAAAGAGTTCGCATTCGTGCTATCCAAGATAAAGTCGCGCCAGAATTTGCTAATAAAGTAGGCGAAATCGGAACTATCAAAGAGCCTAAAATTGTCGATGGCGGCCAAATGGGATACGTGGTTACATTTAATGACAATGTCGCTGCATGGTTCTTTCATAACGAGCTAGAAGAAGTTGCTTAATGGCCGATCTCAATCGCCAAGATATTATTCGCGGCATGATGGCTGAGGTAGATGGACTTAGCCATCGAATGGCCGCTGCGAGTTTAGAAGCGGTTATTTCTACTATTACGAATGCTTTGAGCGAACATCAATCAGTGATGCTCAGTGATTTTGGCAAGTTTGGTGTGCGTCATCGGCGCAAGCGACAGGTCACACATCCACATACCCGTGAACCACTCCAAATTCCGGCGATCGCAGTGCCGTACTTTTCGCCCAGCCCTAACCTGAAGAAAAAAGTGAAGACAGAAGAATGAAGTATAAAGAATTAAGAATTAAAGGGTGAGGCATTTCTAACCTATGAGCTTAATCTTGACATTTCTGGGCAAGGGTGGGGTAGGTAAAACTACGGTGGCGATCGCGGCGGCAAGAGCGTTTGCCCGTCAGGGTAAGAAAG
>JANMRU010000437.1:0-20650 GCA_031388585.1 Pseudanabaena sp. SOY_30_concoct_251
CACTTGATGAAGGGTCAGTGCTTTTAGCTTCGCCCTTGGGTGATGGCAATGGCGGTGAAATATTTGTGCGTGCCACAGAGCTACTGGCAGCAAGAGGAGTATCTATCGATCCTGCGACTGAAGCCGCACTATTCCCTAGCGGTCTATTTACCGATGTGGGATTGAACGCGACTGGGAAGGGAAGTAATATTGCAATCGCCGCTAAAAGAATAGAAGTAACTGGTGGGGCTCAAATTTCTGCAAGTACAGCTGGTTCAGGAAATGCTGGCGACGTGAGAGTTAACGCGAGTGAGATTTTCTTGTCAGGCAGATCGAACGATCTAGTTTTCCCCAGTGGTTTTTTCTCTAGCGTTCTCGCAACTGATGTCACTGGTAATGGTGGCAAGATCGGCGTCACAGCTGATAGCTTGCAAGTCTTGGAAGGAGCACAAATTTTAACTAATACCTTTGGGATTGGCAATGCGGGCGATATAGAAATTACAGCAAAGGACATCAACTTGCTAGGTACGCCGATCTCTCCCACAGGGATTGGAACGGCTGCAGAGTTCGGTGCAACAGGTAATGGAGCGGGACTGAAAATTACTGCAGATAGTTTATCAATTTTCAACGGAGGACAGATCTCCGTTGGCACTGCCGGTACTGGCAATGCTGGTAATTTATTTGTCAATGCCAAGTTAATTGATATTGCTGGACAGGTCGAACCGGGTCGCAGCGGTCTATTTGCCAACGCCATCGTTGATACGGGAACTGGAGGCGATATTGTCGTGAATAGCGATCGCCTGACCGTGCGCGATGGTGCGATTATTAGTGCTAGCAACTTCCCTAGTGCCGCCAGCGGCGCTCCACCCGGCAAGGGTTCGGTTGGTAATATCACGATTAATGCGCCGTCAATTTTGCTCAACAGCGGACGCATTAATATTGACTCTGCTGGTGGCGATCGCGGCAACATTAACCTGATAGCGCAACTATTAAATTTGCGAAATGGTAGTAGCATTACCACGAATGCTTTGGGAGATGCCACAGGTGGCAACATCACAATTAATACTGATTTCCTAGTTGCCGTTCCCACCGAAAACAGCGATATTACAGCGAATGCTGCGAATAACTTTGGTGGGCGAAATATTATTACCGCCAAAAACGTGTTTGGCTTTCAGACCGATAATCGTCAGACTCTGCTCAGCGATATTACGGCGACCTCAGCTTTGGGATCGCAATTTGACGGCATTGTGGAAATTCGCACGCCCGACACCGATCTAAGTCGAGGATTGGTCAAACTCCCTGATAACTTGACCGATCCCAATAAGCAAATTGTGGCGGCGTGCGAACGCTTTCGAGGTAATGAATTAATCGTAACTGGGCGCGGCGGTGTTCCCACCGATGCGACCCAACCGCTCGCCAGTCAAGCGATTTGGCGAGATCTGCGGTGGTCAGAGCTACAATCTCCTCAATCGAATGCCACGCCTAAAATCGAAACTAATGTCGCAACGATTCCTTCGGTTCCCCCACAAAATTCAATCCAACCCTTTCCACAAATCGAGGCTCAAGGATGGGAGAGTAAAAACAACGGTCACTTGAAATTGCTAGCTAATGCATCACAATCCTCGTCAATCCCTGCTTGGCGACTCCCTCTTATTTGTCCCACCAATGCCTCTAAATAGATATATCTCTACATTAAAACTATGAAAAGTGCGATCGCTGCTTTCCAAAAGCTTTGGCAGAAACCGATCAAAAAAACTACCTCTAGTTTGCGTTTGCTACTTGCGATCGCCGCCTGTTTGGTAATAGTCATCGTGCAACCCGCGATCGCCACACGCCTATATCCACAGAACACATTAAAGGAAATTGCCCCAACCGCGATCGCTCAATCTTCTTCCAATCGCTCCCTATTAGAACAAGGAACTCGTCTCTACTCCGAAGGAAAACTGACCGAAGCAGTGGCAGCATGGCAAAAAGCGTTGCAAATCTATCGCGATCGCCAGGGTTCAGATGCTGACAGATTAAACGAAGCTCTATGCCTGAGTTATCTCTCGCTTGCCTATCAAGATTTAGGAGAATTGAAACTAGCCGAAACTGCGATCGCGCAGAGTGCAGATATTCTTAGCAAACAATCCCTCTCCACCAAAGAATCTCAAGCGATCGCCGCGCAAGTTAGCAATACTAAAGGCAGTCTCCAACTTGCCATGGGACAGCCCCAGAAAGCCCTGGAAAGTTGGGAAACAGCTTCTGAGCTATACATTAAACTTGAGGATGAAATCGGTCAATTAGGCAGCCAGACCAATCAAGCTCAAGCCCTGCAAGCATTGGGGCTATTCCGTCAGGCTAGCGAACAATTAGAAGCGATCGAACTGCGCCTGCAAAAGCAGCCAAATTCACTTCTTAAAGCCGTAGCACTCCGTAGTTTGGGAACGACTTTGCAGAGCTTAGGCGATTTGTCAAAAGCTCAAAAGATATTGGAACAGAGTTTGGCGATCGCTCAACAACTAAACAATCCTACGGAAACTAGTGCCACACTCCTGAGCTTAGGGAATAACTATAGATTTCTCCAAAATAGCGATCGGGCTCTGGAAAACTATGAACAAGCAGCAGTAATTGCACCTGACTTCCAGCTTCGTTTAGAGGTGCAAGCAGTTCAGCTAAGTTTACTCGTCGAGAAGGAACGTTATGGCGAATCCGAAACCCTATGGCAACAGATTGAGCCACAACTTGAGAAGCTCCAACCAAGCCGTCGCAGCATCTATGTGCGCGTGAATATTGCCGATAGTTTGATTAAAGTCAATAATCGCGCTACCGTCTCTGCCTATACACCTCAAGCTGCAAATTTGCTTGCGATCGCCGTCCGTCAATCCCAAGAAATTCAAGATCGAAGAGCTGAATCTTTCGCTACAGGCGAACTAGGGATACTTTACGAACAAAATAAACAACTGCCCGATGCTTACAAACTTGCTCAACGTGCGCTTGTATTAGCTCAAGCAACAAATGCTGACGATCTGCTCTATCGCTGGCAATGGCTCTCAGGCAAAGTACTAGAGCAACAAGGTGAATACGATCGCGCGATCGCCGCTTATAGCCAATCAGTCCAGAATATCCAAATCCTGCGCCGCGAACTAGTTGCCACCGCCCCAGAAGTCCAGTTTGCCTTTCGCGATCGCATCGAGCCGATTTATCGAGAACTCGTTGGTTTATTATTACGGAACGAACAGCCCAGCCAGGAGAACCTCAAACAAGCACGTCTAACCCTGGAATCACTGCAAGTTGTGGAGCTAGAAAACTACTTCCGTTCCGCTTGTCTCGATGTCAAACCCCAACAAATTGATTCGATTGACTCCAACTCAGCAGTCATCTATTCTGCTGTTTTGCGCGATCGCCTTGCCGTGATTCTCTCAGTCCCCAATGCTCCCCTGCGTTACCACGCCACTGCGATCCCGCAGGCAGAAGTAGAGCAAACCGCCGATCTATTCCTGCAATCCCTTAACCCTGCTTTTTCCGATCTCGATCGCTTCCAAATTTCGCAAAAACTATTCGATTGGATTATTCGTCCCAACGAAACCTTTCTCACCGAAAGAAAAATCAAAAATCTAGTGTTTGTTCTAGATAGCTCCTTACGCAACCTGCCCATGGCAGCTCTTCATGATGGCAAGCAGTATGCAGTTGAGAAGTACAGCATGGCCCTGACTCCTGGGCTGCAAATCTTGGGAGCGCAAGCGCTCGATCGTAGCCAACTCAGAGTTTGGTTGGGCGGATTGTCCGAAGCTCGTCAAGGTTTTAGAGAGCTAGCAGGAGTAAAAGTAGAAGCCGACCAGATCGCTCAGCAAATACCTACTAATTTAGAGTTAAATAGTAACTTTACTAAATCAAATTTACAAAAGGGACTAGCTAAGCAAGATACATCGATCGTGCATTTAGCTACCCACGGGCAGTTTAGCTCCGATCCAGACTCCACCTTTATTCTGGCTTGGGACGATCGCATTACCGTACCGGATTTCTATAACTTTTTGCGCGATCGCACCGACAATCGCAGCCGACCGCTTGAACTACTCGTGCTCAGTGCCTGCAAAACTGCTGAAGGCGATGCCAGAGCCACATTAGGACTTGCGGGTTTAGCCTTGCGATCGGGAGCGCGCAGCACGATTGGCAGTCTATGGGCAGTCAACGATCGCTCGACCAGCAAGCTAATGTCTAACTTTTACGATATCCTGATCGGGCAACCCACTCTCTCTAGAGCCGAAGCATTGCAAAAGTCACAACTCTCTGTGCTCAAGGAACCCCAATATCGACATCCATATTATTGGGCAGCTTTTGTATTAGTAGGTAGTTGGCTTTGAGTAAAGGCCGTCAAACGGGGGCTTACAAAGAATATAGTCTCTACGGCAAAATTTTTCTGCTTATGATACCCAAAGTATTCCTAAGGGTAATATTGAAGTAGGCGTGTGGTATCCCCATATTCCGTTTGAGTTACGCAATAAATATCGTAAATATCTTCACTGAAATTCCTTTCAATACATATGATCCACAAAATCTGCCTTGCCGCCCTCACAATTGGACTGATCTCAGTGCCCCTAGCACCCGTTCCATTCAGTCTAGCCCAAAGTCAGAGAGGATTTAATCGTCCCTCGTCCAAACCGATTGTGTTTAAACCACCCAAAGAGGGAGCACCTAAAAATACAAATGGTGCTGCTACCCGTGATGGTAAAACATGCTTAAGCGATTCTTCTCAAAATGGCAAGTTGACGGTACCAATATTGCCACAAACGCATTATGGTTTAACTCTCTCTAATCGCCCCGAACTCTTGGTATATAAAACGAAAACCTCAGCTAAGCAGATGCTATTTAGCCTTAAAAGCGAAGATGGCGAACAGGTTTTTCAAGCTTTTATGTCTTTGCCATCAGAAACAGGGGTTGTAAGCATAAACATGCCTGCTGAAGCGCCAGAACTAATTGCGAACAAGAAATATAAATGGACGATGGCAATTATATGTGGAAAGGCGCTCAGACCTGATAGTCCCACAATTGAAGGTTGGATTCAACATATTCCAAAATCGCCAGCCCTTTCTGCTAAGTTGCAATCATCAACACCTTTCGACCGAATTGTTCTATACGGTGAAAATGGCATTTGGTATGATATGGTAAGTGGTCTGAATAGATTGCGGCGTGCATCTCCGGAGAACCAAACACTGACAAAAGCTTGGGAACAATTACTACAAGATAACGGACTGCAAGCAGTTGAACCTATTTCATTTACTCAGAAAGGGTATTAGTGCAACCTATAGATTTCGAGGAAGTCTATTTGCGATTCCGCTGCTAATCGCGACATTTGTTTTTATCGCGCAAACAAGCGGAGTACTTCAACTACTAGAGTGGAATTTGTCAGATCGTTTCTTCCAGTGGCGACCCTCAGAAGGGCTAGAATCTCGGATTGTAATGGTCACTTTTGATGAGGCTGACATTGTCAAAGTTGGGAAGTGGCCTTTTTCTGATGAGATTGTTGCCAAGTTAATTACAACAATACAGGCAGGAAACCCAAGGGTAATTGGGTTGGATGTATACCGAAATCTGCCAGTCGAGAAAGGTTACGAAGAACTCAAACGTGTTTTCCGATCGATACCTCACCTGGTTGGCCCCGAAAAAATTGTCGATCCAAGCGTTGCAGCGCCGCCAGACTTAAACTACGCTGAACAAGTTGGATTTGTCGATGTTGTAGTAGATTCAGATGGCACAGTGCGACGAGGTCTACTATCAATCGAAAAAGCCAGTGGAGATGTCATCTACAGTTTTGCGATTAAAATCGCATTGAAATATTTGGAAACGGAAGGTATATCCCCACAACTTGATGCAGGAAGCGGCCAAAGGCATCCCGAAGGGAATCGCACAGTTATTCTTGGTAAATCAAAAATCATTCCATTTGAGGCTCATCAAGGAGGTTATGCCGCCGCTGACACTGGCGGCTACCAAACCCTGATGAATTATCGTTGCCTGAGCGATTGCTTTGCGAAAGTTTCCATGACAGATGTATTAGCTGGTGAATACTCAAAGGATTTATTTAAAAACCGCATTGTTTTGATTGGATCGATCGCCGAAAGTCTCCGCGATTTTTTCATCTCACCACACGGAAAAATACCAGGCGTGTTCATTCATGCAAACTTGATCTCGCAAATTGTGAATGGAGCAATAGATGGACGTCCATCTATACGAACCTATTCCAAATGGTTTGAAGGAATATGGGTTCTTTTGTGGTCATTTATTGGCGGGATTGGAATTTGGGGGTTCTTGAGAGGGAGCGGTTTAGGCAAAATTAAATTTATTATAGGAATACTCACTTTTCTCTCATTATCAATTTTCGGATTGTTAGGGCTTAGCTACATTTCTTTCTTGTCAAGCCTTTGGCTACCCATACTTCCTGCATTATGCTCATTTCTACTGAGTAGTATCATCTGCATCATCTATCTCAGTGAGCAACTAAGATTTGTATCAAATATTGATGAGTTGACACAGATCGCAAATCGCCGCTATTTCGATCGTTTCCTCATGCAAAACTTCCGCAAGAAAAAAGATCTATCAATCATTCTTTGCGATGTTGATTACTTCAAGCTCTATAATGACACCTACGGACACCAAGCTGGAGATGAATGTTTAAAGCAAGTTGCCTCCGCAATCTCGAAAGCTACGCGCGGCACCGATCTTGCGGCTAGGTATGGGGGAGAGGAATTTGCAGTTATTCTTCCCAATGCTAATTATGGGGTTGCGGTACGTGTAGCAGAGAGGATTGTTGAATATGTACGTGCGCTTAATGTTCCTCATTCGGGTTCAAAAACAAGCCATTTTGTCACCTTGAGTTGCGGCGTTGCAAGCAGTACAGCGGATGGAGATTTCCCCAACTTAGATTTACTAGTTAAAGCCGATCGCGCCCTATACAAAGCAAAAGAATCTGGGCGCGATCGCGTTGTAGGATATCAGCAGTAGGATGTAATAGGATTTAGTAAGGAGGATAAACCAGATGCTATTTGGTAAAAGCAGGCAATTAAATATCGATTTCCTTTCAACTTTAAAAGGGGCAGTGACCCTCCTCCGCGATCCCAGTCAGACAGAATCGGTTTATGATGTCGAAGATGGATTGCGCCATTCTAAAGCAACACAACAAGCCGTTGATTTCGTGAAGTCAAAACCCGAAGTGGCTCAGCTAATTGCAGAGAGATATACACCTCACAAAGTCGATATAGAAGCCTTGCTGAAACTTCCAGAAGATTCCCTTGGCTATACTTATGCCTCTTACATCAAGGAATCTGGCTTCGATCCTAATTTCTATCGCCAACTTAAAGTAGAAGATGATGTTAGTTATGTTCTACTGAGAATGCGACAAACCCATGATATCTGGCATATCGTCGCCGGATTTAGTACTGATGTACCCGGCGAATTAGGTCTAAAAGCATTTGAATTAGCCCAAACCCGCCGTACAATGGCAGCAGTTTTGCTCGCAGGAGGACTTTTGAGCACGCTGTTCAAGTCGCCAGAAACCCTAGATTACCTGCTCGATCGCATTGCAGTTGGATATCGTATGGGTGCGAAGGCAAAGCCGTTTCTAGCCCAAAAATGGGAAGATAATTGGGAGCAATCCCTAGCTGCATGGCGCGATGAGCTTGGAGTGGAAATTGTGCTAAGCTACACTGCCTGAGCCACCATAGTACGGTGGCGTACCGTATTCTCGGTAATGCTCAGACGGGTAAAACCCGCATCAGCGATCGCTCCTTCAATGTCTAAAGCAAAATACTGATCTAGATATGGCTCCGTACTTTTGAGCAGAGTGAGAATATAAGGTGGCATCTTCGCGTAGATTTGCGATCGCGGATTCATATCCATAATTGCGATGTGACCACCAAGACGTAGTAAACGGCGAGCCTCACGCAGAATTTCTCTTGTCGCTGTTTGGGGCAGTTCGTGGCACACCAAAAAGATTGATACTAAGTCAAAGGAAGCATCGGGTAAGCCTGTCGATTCCGCAGCGGCATGAACCCATTTGATCTTGTTTTTATCTTCGGTGCTTGGGCGATCGCGGAGATTACAATTTGCGATCGCCAGAAAATAGGGTGATAGAT
The DNA here is from genome assembly GCA_031388585.1 of Pseudanabaena sp. SOY_30_concoct_251. Lineage (GTDB taxonomy): Bacteria > Cyanobacteriota > Cyanobacteriia > Pseudanabaenales > Pseudanabaenaceae > PCC-6802. Next base: position 8,088 of record JANMRU010000437.1, read on the forward strand.
CCAATCCGGTAATTTGAGCTTGGGGATAAATATTCTGAAGCGCAAAAGTACTCATGCCAACGCTACAGCCGATATCCAGGATATCTTTGGGAGTAGATTTAATCTCATTATTAATTACGTCATGATAGCTGCGTCGCAGCATTGCATCGCCATCTGCGCCTGAGTCTTGCCAAATTTTTGAATGGACGGCGTAGGCTGCTACTTCGACCTCAGTTGCAGCTTCCCAACTCATATTGCCCTTGTCATAGGCATGAAAAGATGTGAGGTAATAGTCAGGATATTTGGTTGCTGGGTTTTCTACCAGGGGCAATTCTGACTCTAAGTAGCGAGATCGCCATTCTGCCACAATTTTCCGCCAGGGAACTCCCATGCCCTCAGCCCGATCGATCATCATTTGACGGGCTTTATGTTTGGCAAAATTTGCTAACGGTGCGATCGCTAGAATGCCATTCACAAGGCGAGAAGCTAGCCTGGGTGTAGTCTTTGTAGCAGCCATAAATACAAGAATAAAAACTATCTTTAAGGTTAAAGTATACCTGGCAAATGTCTCTCACAAGGGGAGACAAGGCAAAACTAATCTAGTAACCAATCAAAAACATCTGCTACCGTTAACTGAATCTCATGCGCAAATGATGGAGTCGGAAGTAGTTGCTCGGGTGAATCAAATACCAACGTCTGTTGATTTGGCTGGTAAACAAATACAGTTTTCTCATCAGGATCGATTAACCAACCCATCTCAGTACCATTGCTGAGGCAGTGCAAAATATTTTTGGTAACTTTGGTTTGATTTTGATCGGGTGATAATATCTCAATTGTCCAATCAGGCGCAATCTGAAAAATATTAGCAATTTCTCCATTTTGATCGCGTGAAATTTTTACCCAGATAAAGACAGAAACATCTGGAATCGTTGACCGTCCCCCAAATGTGCAGCGCAGTTCCGAAAATGCTCGTGCAATTCGTTGAGATTTCAACTTAGCATTAACAGTTGTAGCCATCTCTGTCTGCAGTGAGCTATGTTTTCCCTGGGGCATCGGTTTCTGAATGATTTTGCCATCGATATACTCACTAGCAGGTTCTGTTTCGGATAGACGCAGAAACTCTTCTAAGGTTAGTGATTTTGTAGGGGTCTGTATCATGAAATACGTTCTCGCAGAATACAAACTTAAGTTTTGTAGACTTTAGTTATCTTAGCGGAATTGAGATTGCGTAACGAATCTCGTATGAAAGCTAAAAGTCTTGATGATGGCAAAATAGACAGGGTACAAAATAGTTTTAGTCGATTTTACCGACTTGAGGCACAAAAAATGGTTTATTCAGGACTAACAGAGGCTCCAACTAGTTGGGCTATTGCAGCTAGTCTCTTTTTTGCGCACAGCCAACCTTTAATGTTGGCTATGGAGAAACAGGTCGTTGAAGCTGATAGTTCATTAGTATTGGCAGGCGTAATGCTGAGCCTAGTTGTTGTTTACTTTGCTAGTAAACTTGGTGGCGAACTTTCTCTGCGTATGGGCTTTCCACCAGTATTGGGCGAACTTGTTGGCGGGGTACTGGTTGGCGTTTCTGCCCTACACCTATTAGTATTTCCTGGCGTAGGCATCGAAGGTTCCAGTTCGCTCGTGATGCAGCTCCTCCAATCTACAGATGGACTGAGTTCCGAAGCTGTAGAGCCTACTTTTAAGGTTACTGGTGAGGTCATCTCGGTGCTGTCAGAGATCGGGGTAATTATCCTGCTGTTTGAAATTGGCCTTGAGTCAAACCTGAGCGAATTGATGAAGGTTGGTATTCAGGCGGTTGTGGTGGCAGTTGTAGGGGTTACAGTTCCGTTTGTAGCTGGCACGGCGGGGGCAATGATTATATTTGGCGTGCCTGCCATACCGGCAATTTTTGCTGGAGCCGCCTTAACCGCCACCAGTATTGGTATTACGTCTAAGGTATTGTCTGAGTTAGGGCAACTGACTTCTAGAGAAGGACAGATCATTCTGGGTGCAGCGATCGTTGACGACATCATCGGTATTGTGATTCTGGCCGTAGTTGCTAGTTTGGCTAAAACTGGACAGGTAGATGTCGGTAATGTTGTGTACTTAATTATCAGCTCAATTGTATTTATTGTGGGTACGCTACTTCTAGGTAAGTATGTGAATGCTGCGTTTATTGCAATTTCTGGCAATTTAAAGACCCGAGGAGCATTATTGATTCCTATTATTATCTTTATGCTGATCTTGTCTTATATTGGCGCGGCAGTTCATCTAGAAGCAATCTTGGGAGCGTTCGCGGCGGGGCTGTTACTCGATAAAACTGAGGAGCGTGAAGCTTTAGAAAAATTAGTTAAACCAGTTTCCGATCTTGTAGTGCCGATCTTTTTTGTGACTGTGGGGGCTAGAACTGACTTCAGTGTACTCAACCCTTCCGTACCTGCTAATCGCGAGGGTTTGATCGTTGCCCTCTTCCTGATTACTGTGGCGATCGCGGGTAAAGTGGTGACTGGATTAGCCGTATTCGGTCAACCCCAAATTAATCGTTTGGCGATCGGTGTAGGCATGATCCCGCGTGGTGAAGTTGGGCTAGTATTTGCCGGAGTTGGTTCGGCCAGCGGAATCATCTCTGATTCACTGAATGCCGCTATTATCATGATGGTAATTCTAACGACATTCCTCGCGCCACCGCTACTACGATTCACTTTTCCAGGTACACCAACTGAAACGTTAAAGGGATAACTAGTTATTACTGGGCAGGTGCTTTGCTTGAGCTGAGAACTAGAGACAACATGAGTACAACTTTAAAGCTGCTGCTAATCGATAGCGATCCAGTATTTCGCATGGGATTGCGCGCTTGGCTAAATCAATTTAGCGATCTAGAGGCGATCGCGGAGGCTAAGACAAGTACGGAAGTTCTTAAAATGCTAGCAAAGCAATCAGCTCAGGATAATTCCCAAATAGATTTGGCGATCTTAGATTTGGGATTAAATATTATCCAAGATGTAGCTACAGAAGTAGCCAGATCAGATGATATATCTGGCCTGGAACTTTGCAAATTAATCAAATCCCAATATCCCAAGCTCCCAATTTTGCTATTGACGTTGCCGCAGACACCTGCAATTATGACTGCGGCATTAGGTGTGGGAGTAGATGGTTATTGCCTTAAGGGCATACCCGCTAATGAATTGGTAAAGGCTATTCGCATCTGTGCAAAGGGAGGGAAGTATTTAGATAAATTAGAAGAATTAGATAATTCTGTCTCCCAAGATCGAGTCGGTAGCGCTCAGAGCGTATTACGCAGAAATATACGCATATCTGGATTAAGTAGGATCGAAAAAGCTTTGAGCGGTGTACAGACATATCTAGCAGATTCCGCCTCATCTGAATCGCTATGGCCTGCGATCGAGCGTCTGGTTTTAGAAGGCCGCCAAAGAGAACTTTTAGCAAGTCGCTGGCTAGTTACTCACGTTTTACCAATTAATAAGCGAAGACAGCCTAAACGCAATAGCACCCGTCAATCATACTCCGATCTCAATTATGCTCAAACAGAATCGACCGAGCAATCCATTGGGCAATCACTGATAAATCAACAACAAACTGCGCGCGCGAGATTTACACAAGCAGAAATATTTGATCTAACAGCCGTCAAATTGCAATCTCGCTTGTATAACTTAACTAATATTCCATTAGAAATTGATATCCTCAAGGAAGAGAGCAAACAAGATCTGTTGTTAACAATTCTCCGCCATTTAGAAGATCTATTGGTAGAGTTACGCCTCTCACAGGTGCAACCGCAGCAAATACCTGAACAGCAAAGCAAAATCCTGCGGGATTTGTGGAAATCTTCTACGATCGCCTTTTTAGGGAAATACTATAGTATCAATGTCGGCGGCGATCGCCACCTACCAGTAGTTGATGTTTTACTCGGTGATGCGGAAACCGTACAAACAGAGATTTTGAACGAAATTCCCCAGGTTAGCGAATTGCTTTCCTATCTGTTATTTCAGACTGACATGGTAGTCGATAATGCTACCTATGCGGTGGGCACTATAGAAGCAAGATCTAGAGCCGAGAGTTTGTTGGACAATCTTCTGATCGCGCTTGCCAACGCCGTGATCCAACCATTGCTCAATCACTTCGCTAATACCGAAGAAGTAAAGCAAAAGTTTTTTGACTACCACTTAATTGCCACCCGGGAGATCGAACGGTTTCGCAATAATCTGTCTTGGAAGTATCGCCTCAAAAGGTATTTCCAATCTCCACAGGCGATCTTTGAAAGCCGATTCGATCTGTTTGTGCTATCGAGTCCAGGCATTAAAAAACAAGAAGTCTATGCGCCACGCAGTCAGGAGCTAGGCCAACTGGGCGGTATTCAACTTGCTGTGACTTTAGCATTAGAGCTGCAAGATGCGATTGCCCCGCGCTTAAGATCGGCGGTGTCATTTATCGGTAATGGAATTGTCTACGTACTCACAAATGTTGTGGGACGGGGTATTGGCTTGATTGGCAAAGGCATCTTACAAGGAATTGGTAGTGCTTTGCAAGATAAACGGTCGCGGAAAACTAGGGATCGCCTGAAATAGTTATAGGTTAGCGATAATGTGGGTTCAAAATTCTTGATTTTGGCAATCAATAAACCGCTATAGTTAGATGTTTGTATCTACTTTAGTGCTATGCAGGATGATTGGATCGTAATTGGTAAAGTTGTCGCAGCACAAGGACTGAAGGGCGAGGTGCGTGTACTTTCCTACTCAGACTTTCCTGAACGATTTGAAAAACCAGGCAAGCGGTGGTTGGGCGCATCGGAACAAGATATCCCTAAACCCATTGAGCTACTCTCTGGTCGCTGTCTGCCCAGTAAAACTAATGTTTATATTGTGCGCTTGGACGGAGTTAGCGATCGCGATGGGGCTGAAGCTTTGTGTAATAGCTTGATCATGGTAGAAAAGAGCGATCGCCCAACACTAGCATCGAATGAATTTCTGATTGTCGATCTAATTGGTTGTAGTGTCTTCGATCAACCAACAGGCAAATATTTAGGTGAGGTCACAGACATTATGTCGGCTGGCAATGATTTGTTAGAAGTAACAAAGGAAGGTCGCGTGGGCTTAATCCCTTTTGTCGCTGAAATCGCACCTGTCGTGGACTTAGGACAAAGACGTATAGAAGTGGTACCGCCTGCGGGATTAGTAGACGACTTGTTGAATTAAATCAACATCTACAATGATTGTTATAGCAATCCTATATGTATTATTAAGTTGGAGTGTGGGGGCGCAGCCTCCACGAAGGGCTTCTATCCCTTCACCCCTAAACAAATAAAAACTGATTGCTATAGTTGTTATTCCCTAAGCCTAGAGGCACTATCGCCATGAGTTATAAAGAATCACTATTCGAAGCGATCGCGCCCGTAAATCGCGGACTGACGATGACAGATGTTCAGAAGCAAGCTATTTTCTCAGCGATTGCCTATATGGAAGAAAATAACCCTACGCCTAAACCAATAGAAGCGGGGGAACTGCTGAGCGGCAATTGGCGCTTGTTATTTACGACAAGTCGAGATCTACTGGGGCTAGATCGCTTTCCAGGTATCAAGCTTGGACAAATCTATCAGTGCATTCGCGCCGCTGAGGCCAAAATTTATAATGTGGCGGAAATTTATGGCCTGCCTTTGCTAGAAGGGGTAGTTAGTGTCTGCGCTAGCTTCACCCCCGTTTCTGATCGGCGTGTCAATGTTAGGTTTGAGCGATCGGTACTAGGTTTGCAGCGTCTAGTTGAATACAACAATAATATTGATGAATTTGTGCAGGTACTTGAGTCGGGCAAAAAATTAAAAGCGATCGATTTTGCCATTAAGCAGGGCGATCGACAGGGCTGGCTGGAAACTGTCTATCTCGATCGCGATCTGCGGATTGGACGAGGCAGTGAAGGTAGCGTCTTTGTTCTGAGAAAAGACAGTGTTTATAATGTCTAAGCTTATGTCTCATCCTCCCCAAAATAGGGCGGACAAGCGATAAAAATCTCTACCATCCTTTACTGGGCGATAGAGACTGAGGGGATAGGGGGCTAGATAAGGGTTAGGTTTGGGAATCTAATTTACAGCTTCAGTGCCTAACCATAAACCATGACGACGCCAGTATTGCTCGATTAAAAATTGTTGAAGCTGTTGAGTAGAGAGAACTTTTTGCTCCACTAAAACTTCTCCAAGTTTTTTGCTCGCCTTCTTTTGTCGGCTGAGTAATTTTTTTAACCGAGGTTGAGAAATAATCGAATTATCAATTAGTAGATCGCCCAATCTCACACCCTGGTTTTTAACGTAGTACTCTAGCTCGTCTTGGGAAAGGTAGCCACGCTCGATCATGATTTCGCCAACTTTCTTCTGGCTAAACCGTTGCTCCTCTAAGGCGATCGCCAGGTCATCTTCAGAAACTAAATTCTGTCTGACTAGAATTTCCCCAAGCTTAGAAGGCCCTTGGTCTAAAGCAATTAGCTCCAAATTTGCGGCCATCATGTCCAAATCGGGGGCAATTTGGTCTAACTCGGCCACTATTCGATCCAGATCGGCACTAGTTACCGTACGATTGCTATTCACCAAAGAAAAGGGACTGGGTTGCTTTGAAGCCAGAAAATTAACTTTGCCAGCTAACTGCTTTGTGGCTAACAACAGAAAGGGAGGAATAGTTTGACTATAACGTTTCCAAAGCCTCTTGGGCTCTTGCACAAGGCGATAGAACCACTCTAAGCCCGAATTGCGCACAGCCTGAGGAGCTCTTTTGTGAAGGCCAGCATATAGAGCAAACACTGCTCCTACTCCGATCATCACAGCATTAATCTTATTGAGATGTTGCAACATCCAATATTCTTGCTTTGGACATCCCAAACATACCATCACCAGTCCAGCTCCGCTCTGGTTAACTTTCTCAATTAGAGCTTTATCTTCTTCAGGGGTGAGCGGTCTAAAAGGGAGAGGTTCCATGCCCGCAACTTCGAGGGTGGGGAACTCCTGCATCAGCTTGCTATTCATTTGTGCAAGCGTATCAGCATCTGAACCAACAAAAAATACGCTCACGCCAGATAGCGATGATAGCTGACACAACCGATGAAAGACATCCATCCCTGCCACGCGATCTTGACCGCGCATACCCAATTGCCGAAGCATCCATACTAGCGGCATGCCGTCAGGTGAAACGATATCAGCAGACTTGAGCACCGAGGCAAACTCTTCGTGCCAATATGCTTCCATCAGCATATGAACGTTTGCTAGACATACCATCTTACTTTTGCGAGCTCTTGCCCACTTCAAGATTAATAGCATCTGTTCGTCGAAGCGCAAAGCTGTGACAGGAGAATCGATAACGTGCTTGGTAGGAATTAAAGTTTGGCTAGTCATGGCAGGAATTTGGAAACAGGAATTATGTATTGGTTTGTAAAAATTCTGGTTAGTAAGCGCCTTCTTTAGCAAAAACAACAGTTACTGTTTTTAGAATTAGCTGAAGATCGTAAAGCGGAGACCATTTGTTCTGATAGTCGATGTCTAAGCGTACAATATCATCGAAGTTTTTGATGCTAGAACGACCGCGAACTTGCCACTCACCTGTAATGCCTGGTCTTACTAACAGTCTCTGAAAATGGAAACCTTGATAGTTAGCAACTTCATCAGGAGTAGGAGGCCGAGTGCCAACTAAACTCATTTCACCGCATAAAACATTCCAAAACTGAGGAAACTCATCCAGGCTGGTGGAGCGTAAAAACTTGCCAACACGAGTAATACGTGGGTCGTTTTTATTCTTGAAGAAGTTTCCTTCAGCTTCATTCTCAACTAAATGCTTTTTGAGGTCGGCATCTGAGCCCATGGTGCGAAATTTCCAAATGCGGAAGGATTTTCCTTGAAGCCCACAGCGAATTTGGGAGTAGAAAATTGGGCCAGGGCTATCTAGAGCGATCACTGCCGCAATGGGTATAAAAATTAGTGCCGTAAGAGCTAAGCCAACGATCGCGCCAACAATATCAACTAAGCGTTTGACCCTACTAGTTGCCGAGTGGTGGGTGGCTTGAAGAGGTAAAAAGTCAGCTAATACTGGCTTATTATCGCCAATAGAACGGGTGGTATGGTTAGCAAGGATCTGAGCTGCCTCCTTCGTCATGAAGGGGAGTAATACAGTTCGATCGGGTGATACTTCTGTAATTGTGCTCTGTGATGCCATCCCTGAACCTCCTCTAGCCGTTTTCTTACTTACTGAATACAGTTATAGGGGAAATAAGTGAAAAACTAGGGAAGGTTTATCCAGATTTTTATACGGCTTTAACGTGAGCTAATTTGTTGGTATGCATTAAGTAATACCTTGGCTTCAGCGGCAGTGAGCCCCTTAATGCGGTGCAGTAGCTCGGATGCCGTTTTCTCAGGGGTTTGACCTGATGTGTTTGCGACATCGGCACGGCTGGAGCGGCTGCGATCTATATAGCCTCCTAGCGTGGAGTGGATCAGAATATGCGTATCTTTGAGTTTGAACCAGGAGCGGATACGATCGAAGGTGATGCTACCTACTTGGCATAGTCCAATATCGTACTTTGGCCCTGTAATTTCGAGTTGATGCGCCATAATTCCAGATTCTAGCGTGACGAAATGAATGCCACGCTCACCATAGGACGGGCCAACTGCATCAAGATCGGCAATGAAAAAGACTGAGAAGCCGCACTCATCGAACATTGGTGTGTTGATGAAGGGGATGTGAATGCCGCGATCGATATCGACATTCGGTGTTAGAAGAACGAGCTGATGTGTTTCAGGATGGTAATAGTAGGCTCCAGCAGGGACGTTATCAATCCGTCCGGGTTTGACATGGATGTAAACCTGGGTGGGGTTAAGTCCGCCAGGGGAGCCATAAAGAAATTTGGACTGCCCATCGATGACGATTTGCGATAAACAACTTAAAAACAAGCTGAAATTCTCAAAGGGGATCGGCTTGAGCAAATACTTACGATAGCTGGTGCGCATAGCGTACTTTTGCCTCAATTCATCATCTACAACTGGTTGCTGTAATTGAATGGCTGGAAATTCGGCTAGATCTCGCCGTACACCAGGGCGTGATTTCTTGAATTTTTCCCGTTCAATGGGTTCAAGGATCACCGTGTAGGAAGATAGCAACGATTTATTGCCTAGCAGTGCCGCATCGCTCCCATCGGCCTCAGATGAGGAATCATCCTGAAGATCGTAATAGTCAACGAGGGCTTGAACCGACTGCATTCGGAACAATTCATCAATACGCGGACGGCGCTTAAACTCTTTCTCTAGCTGGTTGCCAATTCGCACCATATCGAGAGAATTTGCGCCCAGATTGAGTAGGTTTGCATTTAGATCGGCAATCTCAATCTGCAAGACCTCGGAAACAATGTGAGTTACTTTTGCCGAAATTTCGGAAGATTGTTTTTTCTGTTTATCCTTCGCAGTAACAGGGCTAGCAGCAAAGGGGGCAGGCAATGCTTGTCGATCTACTTTACCGTTGCGCGTTAAGGGAAATTGCTCCAATGCTACAAAGGCTGAGGGTACCATGTGCTCTGGCAAGCGGGCTTGCATGTAGGATTGGAGATCTCCAAGATTTAGCTTTTGACCTTGTGCTGGAATCACATAGGCAACGAGTCGCTTTTTACCCTTTTGGTCGCCGTAAGCTGTGGCGATCGCGCCACTAACCTGCTCGTATTGTTGTAAGATTGCTTCTATTTCTCCAAGTTCAATACGCTGACCGTTAATTTTGACTTGGAAATCAACACGACCTACAAACTCGATCGCCCCATCGGGGCGAAAGCGACCTAGATCGCCAGTGCGATAAATACGTTCGCCCGTGCGAGGATGTTGGATGAATTTTGCGTCGGTCTTTTCGGAGTCTTGCCAATAGCCTTTTGCGACACCAACCCCAGCAACGCACATTTCACCAGCTACCCAGGGAGGGCATTCCACTCGATCGTCGGTCAAGATATAGTAGCGCGTGTTAGGAATGGGTGTGCCGTAGGGAATACTCGTCCAGTTAGGATTAATCTCCTCAACTGGATACCAGATATTCCAAAGCGTGGTTTCAGTTGGGCCGCCAACACTGACTACCTTAGCTCCTTCTACGCGGGCGGATAAGCGTTTGGGTATTGTCAGTGGAATCCAGTCTCCGCCCAGGAAAGCCAATCTTAATGTGGGGGGAATGGCATCGGTGCGATCGCCTGCATATTCTAGTAACATATCCATCATGGCAGGCACAGAATTCCAAAGCGTAATCTGATGCTTGACAATCAACTCAGACCAGTGGCCTGGATCTCGCCGTGCGTTGGCTTCAGGCATAACCAGGGTGCCGCCAGCTCCCAACACCCCAAATAAATCAAAAATAGACATATCGTGGTGCAGTGCTGTCAAGGCCAGAATGCTGTCCTGGGAAGTAATATTGAAGCGCTGTTGAGTACTAATCACGGCATTGACAAGGCCACGATGGGCAATCATCACGCCTTTGGGTAAACCTGTTGAACCAGAGGTATAGAGGACGAAAGCCAGGTCATCTGGTCCCTGTGCAGGTTCTAAAGGTTGATCGTCGATCTGATTAAGATCTTCAAGATCGACACAAAGACGCTGCACACCCTCAGGCCAGTCTAAGCGACCATCTAGCGAGGACTGGGTGAGGACTATTTTGACATTTCCATTCTCTAGGAGATAGTGCAGGCGTTCTTGTCCGACCGTTGCATCTACAGGCAGGTAGGGTGCGCCTGCATGCAAAACACCCAATGCTGCTACTGCCTGCTCCCAACCCTTTTCCATCACAATAGCGATCGGTTGATTTGGTTGTGCGCCTAAACCGCGTAGATGCCGCCCCCATCTGTTTGCCAAATCGTAGAGTTCTTGATAGGTCAAGGTTCTGTGGGTCGCGATCACAGCCGCTTGGGCAGGCCGTAGCGGAACTTGTGCGGCAATTAGATCTTGCAAAAGCATCTCTGGCACTGCCTTTTCTTGCCCAGCTGAGACCAATCTTTGCCCCGTTGCCGCCAACACGCGGCGCATGATATTCGCCCAGCTTTGCTGCCAGAGATCTTCTTCCTGGGCTAGTAACTGCAAAAGTTGCATAAAGGTATCCAGGATTGTTTGGGATAGCCCATCGGGGAAGAGTTCTTCGACAGCATCCCAATGGCAATAGAGAGCACCTTGATGCTCAAAAACGTGGTTGTCAAGCCATACCTGGGAAGTTTGATTAATCGCAAATACTACCTTGCCCAATGCTTCTGCTCGCACGGTTGGGTAAGTCGTAACTCCAGTTTCATCTTCTGGGATTGCGGTAAAGACCACTGGCATTAGCGACCCAGACAGGCGATTCTGGGACAAGGCCAGTTCCCGCAATACCTCAACGCCAGTAAAAAAACGATGATCTAAATCAAGCCATAATTGCTCTTGGAGTCGCTGCGATCGCACTGTAAAGGAATCTTCTCCCGTATTGTCAACTTCTAAAACGCTAAAGGAAGCAGATTCACCGATCAAATTGTTAACTTGCGGGTGTAGTGGGAGGCGATTGAAACTGGGAATATTAATGCAGAAATGTCGCTCCTGACTCCATAGTGTCAGAACTTCGGCATAGGCAGCGGCGAGAATACCTGGTGTGGTAATTCCTAATTTCGCCGCATGTGCCTTAAGGCGTTGCCAGTCTGATGCTGCCACCATTGCTTCTCGGCGCACAAACCGACCACTGGTGAGGGCAGAAGGTTGCTTGGCTAGAGGTAAAGCTGGTCCTAGAGGGAGATCGGCAATGCGTTTGCGCCAGTATTCCTGCGATCGCTGATAATCTTCCGAACCCGTTACGAAGCGCTCTGCTAGCACATAGTCTCGAAAGGTAATTTCCAAAGGAGCTAATTCAATTTCGGGGTGATGATATAGCCCTGCCCATTCTCGATAAGTTATACCGAGACTCCAACCATCAAAGAGTAAGCCATCCAAACTCACATGAATGCGGATGCGTCGATCGTCTAACAAAGTGGCCTGAATGTCGAAGAGCGGCCAGCGATCGCTGGGTAAAATTTGGTGCGACATGCGATCGCGCACTTCTAATAATTGAGCTTGAACGGTCTCAGAATCCTGTCCGCGCAAATCAAGCACGCGAAATTCATAGAGAGGCAGATTTTCTAATACCTGTTGCTTGCCATCAGGTAGAACGATCGCTCGTAATAAGTCGTGGCGATCGATCAAGCTTTGCCAGGCTGTCTGCAAGCGCGGTAGATCGAAGTTTTCCTCTAGTTCTAAATAGCTGTGCCCAGCAACCTGCCCCATTTCTACTTCACCACTGCGACCAATCCAATATGCCTGTTGCAAACCAGTGAGGGGAAAAGGTTTAAATCTTTCGAGGACATTAGAAACAATCGTCGGCAGGTTTGCTGAATGCCGCACCTGGCTAGAACCTGTGGCAGTCTTTTTCTGGCGCAATTGCTGTGCCAGGATCGCTTTTTGTTCGGGCGAAAGGGATTGAAGTTTTTTGGCTAGTTCCTCAGCATTCATGGCTTGACGATTTTCCTCAGGTATGGAATTAATCTACATTGATATCAACTAAAAATGGGACTTACGTACAAAATTAACC
>JANMRU010000485.1:0-12013 GCA_031388585.1 Pseudanabaena sp. SOY_30_concoct_251
CCAGGTGCATTACCCCAGGGGTGTCCCAAGGTACCACCACCAAACTGGAGTACGGAGTCATCACCAAAGATTTCTACTAGAGCAGGCATGTGCCATACGTGAATACCACCAGAAGCAACAGCCATTACGCCAGCCATCGAAGCCCAGTCTTGGGTAAAGTAGATACCACGAGACTTGTCTTGCTCGATATAGTTTTCGCGGAGTAGGTCTACAAAGCCGAGCGTCGAAGCGCGATCGCCTTCTAATTTACCAACGACGGTACCAGTGTGAATGTGGTCGCCACCAGACATACGCAAGCACTTAGCAAGCACGCGGAAGTGCATACCATGATTTTTTTGACGATCGATCACAGCATGCATAGCACGGTGAATGTGGAGGAGTATGCCGTTATCGCGGCACCAGTGCGCAAGGGTAGTATTAGCAGTGAAACCAGCTGTGAGGAAGTCATGCATGATGATGGGCATCTTCAATTCTTTCGCGAATTCAGCCCGTTTCATCATTTCTTCGCAGGTAGCAGCGGTAACGTTAAGATAGTGACCTTTGATCTCCCCGGTTTCAGCCTGAGACTTGTGAATAGCATCAGCTACGAACAAGAAGCGATCGCGCCAACGTTGGAAAGGCTGTGAGTTAATATTCTCGTCATCTTTGGTGAAGTCTAGACCGCCACGCAGAATTTCATAAACGGCACGACCATAGTTCTTCGCTGATAGACCAAGTTTGGGCTTAACGGTGCAACCTAACAAGGGACGACCGTATTTGTTAATCTTGTCACGCTCAACCACGATCCCGTGAGGAGGCCCTTGGAATGTCTTGAGGTAGGCAACAGGAATCCGCAGATCTTCCAAACGCAAAGCGCGTAGTGCTTTAAAGCCAAACACATTACCTACAATTGAGGTAAGCATGTTGGTAACTGAACCCTCTTCGAATAGATCGAGGGGATAAGCTACATAGGCAATATACTGATTGTCTTCACCGGGAACTGGCTCGATGTCATAGCAACGACCTTTGTAGCGATCGAGGTCGGTCAGCAAGTCCGTCCACACGGTTGTCCATGTACCTGTAGAAGATTCAGCAGCAACCGCAGCGCCGCACTCTTCGGGTGGAACCCCAGGTTGAGGGGTCATGCGGAAAGCAGCCAGAATATCTGTATCTTTCGGCGTGTAGTCCGGTGTGTAATAAGTTAGCCTGTAATCTTTAACGCCAGCTTTAAAGCCTGCCGTTGACTTGGTTTGGGTTTGCGAATAAGACATTCTAATCTCCTTGTTGGTCAATTGAACTACCCTGTATAACGGAGAAAATCTCGATTTCAGAGTTTCGCGCTAATATCCAAACCTAGATAGGTCGATTCTAGTCAATCTAAAGGTCTGCTATTTAGACACGTAACGAGGTCAGTCCTTAACCCCGAAAACATTACCAAAAACTAATATTTTTTATAGTCTTTGGACTTATCTGTCGCGACGATCGCGCGTTGATTAACGTGATTTAATTTCGATCTGGCGTTATTTCAGAATAATCTAAGCTACAAGCATCAGCGCCCGACAGTGGCGCTTGACGACAAAAGTACTTACTGAAAAATTTGTTATTTTCCATATCCATTGCCGCTAATTTCATTCACTAAACAATCCAAATTGATTAGATTTAATAGGAATAAATTACTAGCAGCTATCAAGGATAGTAATTACGCTTAAGTTGATCTCTATCTGTGTAATCTGCGGTCTGCTGAACAGCTAAAACAATATTATCAGCAACAAGATCCTTTAAAGTTTGCTAAATGTTTATATACGTATAGGAAAAACTTATGCATTCTCTTGATTAGTAGTATTGTGGCTGGCCGACTTGAAATTTTTTAGATTACAGCTAAGGATCTTACTCCTTAACTGACATCAAAAATGCGTTTTAAGTACAACTTGCAGTACAGAGCCTTAGAGTATATTTAACACTCCGATTAGTAATCCTACACCCCTGCGGTACGCATTAATAAGAATTTAATATTGAGAAATATTACGGCGATAATTCCGCTCCTAGTAGGGATTTTGACCTACTAATCACAGCGATTAAGATTACACTTCCAATCAGGGCGATCGCTGCCATCATAATGCTGGATGAGAGCGTAATTATTTCTGCTGGAAGTGGAAATATCAAACCAAACAAGCTAGTAGTAGTAGCAGCTCCGCCATAGTACATCCCTACTCCTAAGCCATTCCGAGCTTTGGTTGTTGCTGTCAGGGCAAGAGGAATGGTGCCGATATTCGCTGCACTCAAACATGCTAGCAACAGGGCGATTGAGATAACTGTAGCGATCGTTCCATGCACGATAAGCATTAATCCCAGCAGTAATACCCCTCCAACGCAGCCAATCGTCATAAATAACTCGTTACCGATCTTGGTTGCAAGCTTTCCAGCAACAAGAGAAAAGATTGCTAAAACGAGCGCGAACGCCGCCATCCATATTTTCGGATTTGCACCTGCTATTTCCATCTGAGTTAGTCGAGGTAAAGTCTCACCGATCGCTAAACGCATAACCAATGCGATCGAAATACCCAATAAGCCGATCAGGAATAATTGAGACACAAGCGTTCTAAGCGGTTGACGCTCAGAGTTGTGCGAATTGTTTGGGGTCAGCGTATTTAAATTAGGGATACGCGCTTTGGCGATCCGCAACAATGCTGCCGTTGCTATAAATACTAGTGAGCTAATTGTGAAAGCAAAAGGAGCGCCAAGGCTAAGAATAAATTGTTGGGCGAAAGGTTTTAGCGCATTGACCAAAATACCGATTACAACTAACAAACTAAAGGCTTGGGGTAAGTTAGGAGCACTGACACATCTACCGAGTAATGCGATCGTTGGGCTGCGAAAAATAGTCATAGCCGTTGCCCAAATTACCATCGTTCCAGGCAACAACCATCGCGTCATACTCTCAGGGTTGCCAAAGATGACAACTACGGGAATCGCCATAAAAAAGAATGCGGCAAGAATTATCCCGGCTACGATCAAGGGGACGCTTGAACCCAAACGTTGCTTGAGGCGATCGCTAATCCCACCCATTATGGGTTCCATGAAAGCAGCAATGAAATTTTCTAAGACTAGTAATGTCAGCCCAAACGCTGGATCGAAACCAAATTGTTTGAGTAAATCTGGCAAATAAATGTTGTAAACAACCCAGGCAATCGAAATTGCAGCTTGAATGGCGACTAATCCTAGAAGCAGTCGCCATTCAACCCCTACTCCTCTAGTGTCGAGAACGGCCCTACTTTGACTCATATGATTTAACTTTTTCCCAAGATTTGCTAATCTAATCCACCGCTTTTGGCACTACCTATTTACCAAGGAGCGGGGTTATTTCCCTGTCAATGCGATCGCTAAACAGGAAGTAGCCCCATTGGTTTGAGTCGTTCGATATTCTCCCGTACTGATTTCGCGGAGTTATGCAAAGCTGATAGCTCAGGCTCTGATAGGTTAAGCTCGACTACCATATCAACTCCCTGGCGACCCATTTGGACTGGTACGCCCATAAAAATATCCTGCAAACCATACTCACCATTTAAGTAGGCCGCAACGGGAATAATGCGGCGTCGATTTAGCAGAATGGCATCCACCATTTCATAGGCCGCCGATGCTGGGGCAAAGAATGCACTTCCTGTTTGCATCAGTTTGACGATTTCCGCACCGCCATTGCGCGTACGTTCTACTAGCCGAGCAATTGACTCCTCAGTCATTAGCTCTGTCAAAGGAACGCCGCTCACGGTAGAGTAGCGGGGTAATGGCACCATCAGGTCACCATGCCCACCCATCACCATCGCCGTAATATCGGCGATCGAAATACCTAGTTCCATCGCAATAAATGCTTGAAAGCGCGAAGCATCCAGTACGCCTGCCATCCCTACCACCTTATGACTCGGCAAGCCGCTGACTTTCCATGCCAAATATGTCATCACATCCAGGGGATTCGTAACTACTACAAGTACGGCATTGGGAGAGAAGGTCAGCGCTTTGGGAATTACATCTGCCACGATCTCAGCATTAACGCGCAGCAGATCGTCGCGGCTCATACCAGCTTTGCGCGGTACTCCAGCCGTAACCACAACTACGTCAGAATTTGCGGTTTCACTATAGTCATTTGTGCCAATTATCATGCGATCGTGTTGCTCGATCGCCCTAGCCTGCATCAGATCGAGTGCCATTCCCTGAGGTTTCCCTGGCGCAACATCAAGCAGCACGACATCCGCTAAATTCTTTTCTGCCAAGCGTTGCGCTAAGGTTCCTCCGACATTACCTGCCCCAATCACCGTGACACGGGTAGGCGAAAAATCCTGTATACGAGTCGGCTTGAACATGGTAAAGGGCATAGATCTCATCCTTAACTATCTGAAACTACCTGAGGAATTTTATCGGAGCTTTATTGAAATTAAGTGTATCGACTTTCCTCATTAACAAACCCTTTTGTTGATAACTATTGAGAATCCCATTATCAAATCTGCCATTCAAGTAAATATACTTATTGCAAAAGGGGCAAAACCTAGTTTAGATAAGTTATCCAGGTTAAAAATATTGACCTTATTTAATGATTTCTTTATATTTTGAATTCCAAGTACAAAAAGGGTTAAAACCCTGATGAAACCTGAGAGAATAAATTTATAACAATACTTCCTCCGTGTTGGGGATCGTTCTGTAAAGATGTGTTAAGCTATAAGAAATACCCTTGCAAAAAATAAAAGCCTCAAAGCTTTTTCAGTAGCGCAATGGAAGCTAATTGACCTGGCTACTTTTTTTGAGTTGGGGCAGTTAGCTAGGACCTGTTCTGATTCTTTTAGGCTAAACATCTTGTCTGCAAAGTTTACACAAGTAGATTGATATTAAGACGTAATCTATGTGCGCTTGTAGTCAGCACTTGTAGCAGCTTCAGGATTAAGCATGTGATGCAGTGAAAGGATGAGGAATAAGAAATCAAAAATTTTCAACTCAAATCAGATTTATAGGTTTAGAGGGTTTAATTTATGACCATAGCAATGGGACGGTCGCAAGAAGCCGAAAGAGGATGGTTTGATATCCTTGATGACTGGCTAAAGCGCGATCGATTTGTATTTGTTGGTTGGAGCGGTTTACTACTCTTCCCAACCGCATTTTTCGCAGTTGGTGGCTGGATGACTGGCACCACATTTGTTTCTTCTTGGTATACCCACGGCCTGGCTTCTAGCTACCTTGAAGGTGCTAACTTCTTGACCGCTGCGGTGTCTACACCTTCACTCAGTATGGGACATTCCCTGCTGTTTCTCTGGGGGCCTGAAGCTCAAGGCGACTTCACCCGCTGGTGTCAAATCGGTGGATTGTGGACATTTGTAGCCCTACACGGCGCTTTTGGTCTGATAGGCTTCATGCTGCGTCAGTTTGAGGTTGCGCGTCTAGTTGGTATTCGTCCTTACAATGCGATCGCTTTCTCTGGCCCAATCGCTGTTTTTGTTTCCGTCTTCTT
The DNA here is from genome assembly GCA_031388585.1 of Pseudanabaena sp. SOY_30_concoct_251. Taxonomy (GTDB): domain Bacteria; phylum Cyanobacteriota; class Cyanobacteriia; order Pseudanabaenales; family Pseudanabaenaceae; genus PCC-6802. The sequence continues at coordinate 5,471 of JANMRU010000485.1, forward strand.
GATGTACCCCTTGGGGCAATCTGGATTTTTCTTTGCTCCTAGCTTCGGTGTAGCTGGCATCTTCCGTTTTATTCTCTTCTTACAAGGCTTCCATAACTGGACGCTTAACCCCTTCCACATGATGGGTGTAGCTGGTATTCTCGGCGGTGCTCTACTATGTGCGATTCACGGTGCAACAGTAGAAAATACCCTGTTCCAAGATGGTGACGGTTCAACCACCTTTAAAGCTTTTAGTCCTTCGCAGGCAGAAGAAACCTACTCCATGGTTACTGCCAACCGTTTCTGGAGCCAAATCTTTGGTATTGCTTTTTCTAACAAACGTTGGTTGCACTTCTTCATGCTATTTGTGCCCGTAACTGGTTTGTGGTTTAGCAGTGTCGGTATTGTTGGTTTAGCTCTGAATCTACGTGCCTATGACTTTGTATCTCAAGAAGTCAGAGCCGCTGAAGATCCAGAATTTGAAACCTTCTACACCAAGAACCTCCTTTTGAACGAAGGTATTCGCGCCTGGATGGCTCCCCAAGATCAGCCCGCAGAGAAGTTCATCTTCCCTGAAGAAGTACTACCTCGCGGTAACGCTCTGTAGTCATTAATTTATGCGATCGGCAGTTAGCTGTCAGCTTTGAAAAATTGCTGATGGCTAACTGGTCTTAAGCAATTAAAATTATTTGTAAGAATAAGCAATTTTTTTAGGAGATATTCCCTAGTGACGACGACTATTGACTTCAATTCATTGGGGGTAGGCGGACGTACTCAAGACTCATCTGGGTTTGCCTGGTGGTCTGGAAATGCTCGCCTGATTAACCTATCTGGCAAACTGCTTGGTGCGCATGTCGCCCATGCAGGGTTAATCGTATTCTGGGCAGGTGCTATGTGCCTGTTTGAAGTGGCTCACTTCGTTCCAGAAAAACCCATGTACGAGCAAGGTTTGATCTTGCTCCCTCACCTTGCTGCACAAGGGTGGGGTGTTGGTGCTGGTGGTGAAGTAATCGATACTTTCCCATATTTCGTTGTGGCCGTTTTGCACCTGATTTCCTCTGCGGTACTAGGTATTGGTGGTATTTACCATGCCATCCGTGGACCTGAAATCCTGGAGAACTATTCGTCATTCTTTGGCTACGACTGGAAAGACAAGAACAAGATGACCAATATTCTCGGGTTTCACCTGATTGTTTTGGGAATCGGCGCGTTGTTGTTAGTGATCAAAGCGATGGCCTTTGGTGGACTATATGATACCTGGTCACCTGGTGGTGGAGATGTCCGACTTGTGACAAATCCAACTATTAACCCCTTGGTGATTTTTGGCTATCTTTTAAGCTCTCCCTTTGGTGGTTCTGGCAACATCGTTGGTGTTAATAACCTCGAAGATGTAGTTGGCGGACACATCTGGATCGGCATTATCTGCATTAGTGGTGGGATCTGGCACATACTTACCAAGCCATTCGGCTGGTCACGACGTGCTTCTGTCTGGTCAGGTGAAGCTTACCTTTCTTACAGCTTGGGTGCTCTATCTTTTATGGCATTCATCGCTACCTGCTTTGTCTGGTTTAATAACACTGTTTACCCTAGTGAATTCTTTGGTCCAACAGGCCCTGAAGCATCGCAAGCTCAAGCCATGACCTTCATCATCCGCGACCAAAAGTTGGGTGCGAACATCGGTACTTCTCAAGGACCTACAGGTCTTGGTAAATATCTGATGCGCTCTCCTTCTGGTGAAATTATCTTTGGTGGTGAAACCATGCGTTTTTGGGATGTACGCGCTCCTTGGATTGAGCCAATGCGCGGCCCAAATGGTCTTGAAATTGATAAGCTCAAAAATGATATTCAGCCATGGCAGGCTCGCCGTGCTGCTGAGTACATGACCCATGCGCCTCTGGGATCTTTGAACTCAGTTGGTGGCGTTATTACCGAAATCAATGCTGTGAACTTTGTTTCACCTCGTTCATGGTTGTCTACCTCCCACTTCGTGTTGTCCTTTATGTTCTTGGTGGGTCACCTTTGGCATGCTGGTCGCGCTCGTGCCGCAGTAGCTGGATTTGAAAAAGGTATCAACCGCAAAACTGAGCCAGTTTTGGGTATGACTGAACTCGATAAGTAATATCGATAATCATCAATTATTACCTGGTTTATCGCTTGGTAATCTTCTTTTAAAGCCTCTAGATTTATCTAGGGGCTTTTTGTATTATAGCGATCGCCAATTACAGCAAATTGCAAACAAACCCACCACTGATAAATCATTAAAACCCATGCGGGGGCTGCGCCCCTGCGACCAGCTTTTTGTGGTGGAATCGATCGGAAACTACTGTAAGTTAGGACGGAGTGGAGGGGTTCTACGACTCTGTGGCGGCACTGCCCCCAACCCCCCAATCAAAATTTGTCCTCACGATCTAGGCGCTGGCTAAAATCGCTCAATCGATTGCTCAATGGATTTCCCCAAATACGCCTCTACAAGTTTGGCTACTATCTCAATCTGCGCCATTCATATTTTGTGTCCTTTGGTAGCATCGATCGCAAAACTTAAAATTTAGATAAATTAATCTACCTGGAACGCTACCAGATTGAGGGAATTTTGTATGAGTTTGATCGATAGTGTTGAAATCAAATACCTCACTTCTATGAAAAGTGGGATGTCGGAGTTTTATACACCGCAGAGCAGTCACGAAACAGTGTTAGTTCAGGTGGCACCATTGGCAAATGACGATCTATTTGTGCATCACTTTCAAACCGATCAACTACTTGTGGTTCGTGGCAGTTTTGTTTTAGTCATTCTACAAAACCGTAAGTATAGTTACATTGGTATGAGTGAAGATCTGCCATCGGTGGCAAAAATTCCACCTAACATCCCCCATGCGGCGATTAACTTTAGTAATGAGCCCTGCTTTATTGTGAATGCGGTTTTGCGCCATGGTAAAGCTCACCAAAAGGACTATACTCCTTTAAAAAGACCATTTCCCTATGACTTAGCCGCAGCAAAAGCAGCTTTAGAACGACAGGTTTATCCTCTCAGTGCCTAGTGTTCTGTCAAGTATTTTTTGATGGTTTTCAACCCATCGAAAAATACATCCCAAAAAGTTTCTAGCTTTGATTTACCTGTCAACTTTTAGTTGATGGGCTACTATGCTACGAGAGTAATTACGGTTACTTCGGGTGGGCAAAAAAGTCTCCCTGGCATATAAGTGCCTAAGCCACGGTTAATGTAAAGTAAATTGTTGCCAACCTTATGCAACCCCTCCGCCCATTCCCAGTGTTGCACTACCTTATGACATCTAGGGCTCAGGAATGGCAGTAAAGGTCTTGCTCGTTTTGGTATTCCGTGGCGCAGTGCTTCCATCTTGGCGACGATCGGACCAACCCCTGGAATTACGATTTGCCCACCGTGGGTATGACCCGAAAGCTGTAAATCTACTCTCCATTGTAGTAAATCTTCAGCACTGTCGGGGTTATGGGACAGGACGATGCGTGGGACTCGTTCGGGGATACGATCCATGACAACTTTTGGTTGGAATTGTTTAGACCAATAATCTGGTAGACCGACAAGGGCTAATTCTCTCCCTAAAGGATACGCCACCTCATTCCAAAGTACTCGAATACCACTATCTGTGAGTGCGTTAGTAATGGCTTCTTTGGCACCACATTGCTCTAAATCGTGATTGCCCAATACAGCATAAACACCTGCTTGACTTTTAAGTTGTTGTAGTCGCTGTGCAAGCTTATAGATGGGTTGAGGATCGTCGGTGACATAGTCGCCAGTCAATACTACCAGGTCGGGATTGGCTTGATTAGCTTGAGCGATCGCTTGTTGCAATAGTCTTTCTGAGAGCCTCATGCCATCAAAGTGAAAGTCTGAAAGTTGAACGATCTTGACACCTTGCAAGGAGGGGGGTAACCCATTTATCGAGATATTAAGTCTTTCTGTACTGAGGGAGCCTGACAGATATTTTTGGATCACTTCTACACCACAGCTAAATTATGTCTAAATCAACTCAGACTTCTCCTCAGTCTAAAGAAATTTTCAAGAATCTGCTTTAAGGTTTGGTTATTAGCAAATTTTTGTTTGCTTAAGAGAAGTGCGGCTTTGCTATTTAGCTCAGATAAAGTGGGGTAGATATGAATACCTGTGAGGGCTGAGACTTTAAGCCCGTTAGTCATTGCCAGGACAATTTCATGGATCAGCTCTCCAGCGGAAGCTCCTACTAAGTGCGCGCCCAATATTTCGCCATTGCTACGGCAAATTAGCTTTGCAAACCCCTGTATTGCCCCCGATGCCCTCGCCCGATCTACTCCTGCATAATCTTGTTTTAGGACAAAGACATCTTGATAGCTTAGTCTTGCTTCGTCTTCGCTCAAGCCGACTCTAGCTATTTCGGGATCGGTAAATGTTGCCCAGGGAATAACGCGGTAGTTGATATTGGATACGGGGAAAAACAGGGCGTTTTTGGCAACAGTCACCGCTTCATAGCCCGCCACATGCGTAAACTGATATCTGCCAATTACGTCTCCACAGGCATAAATGCAAGGGTTAGTGGTTTGCAATTTAGCATTGACCTCGATCCCTTGAGGGCTAAACTTAACGCCAGCTTTCTCCAGGTTGAGGCGATCGGTATTAGCGATGCGTCCTGCCGCTAGGAGAATTTGCTCGCAAGCTATATCCTCTCCACCTGCGCGCACGATCTTTGTTTTGCCGTGCAGTTTTACATGTTCTGCTCTAGCATTTGTGAGAATGCGAATCCCTTCAGATTCTAGCTGCATCATTACTACTGCGGCGACATCTGCATCTTCTTTGGGTAAAATGCGATCGCCACTGGCCAGGATTGTTACCTTTGCTCCCAAACGAGATAGAGCTTGCCCTAGTTCGCACCCAATTGGCCCCGCGCCAATTACAACTAGCGAAGCGGGACAGTCGGCGAGCGAAAATACTTGTTCGTTTGTAATAAAGCCTGCTTGCTCAAGTCCTGGTATAGGCGGAACGGAAGGACGAGAACCAGTTGAGACTACGAAAGCTCTCGCTTTTAGAGTGCGGTTGTTGACCTCAAATTGATGTGGACTGGTGAAAGTCCCTTCCCCAGAGATAATTTCGACTCCCAAGCCCTGAAACCTTTCAGGAGAATCGTGGGGTTGAATCGCGGCGATCGTTTGCTGTACATGGGCGATCGCTTTAGCAAAGTCAACATCGATCTCACCCCCAAAGACTCCAAAGCGATCGGCATGACGGATTTCGTAAGCCAAGCGCGAAACATGAATCAGGGATTTACTGGGTACGCAGCCAAACCAGAGACAATCTCCACCAAGGCGATCGCGCTCTACTAATGCCACTTTTGCCTTGAGCTGCGCTGCTATACTGGCTACCACCAAGCCAGCAGAACCACCTCCAATAATCACCAGATCGTATTCGACAGCCATGGAGGTTACCAGGTTTAATGAGGATTAGTATATGTCATGCGATCGTAGCATCTCTTCTTCGTCATAACCTCAGCCACACCGTTTTAACGCTGCCACTAGTTCCTCAATGGAGATCGGCTTGCTAATATAGTCATCCATCCCTGCAGCTAGACAAGTTTCGCGATCGCCATGCATGGCATTAGCGGTCATGGCAATAATGCGCGGGCGTGTTTTATTGTCATTCACCGACACATCTGTGAGATTACCTTCGCTGATATTTGCCCAGTCCTGAATAATTCGTCGTGTTGCTTCTAAGCCATCCATTTCAGGCATTTGCAAGTCCATCAATATCACGTCATAGTTCTGCTCTTGTAATACTTCAAGGACTTCTAAGCCGTTCGCCACGATATCGGCACGATAGCCCATACGCTCGAGAATGCGGATCGCCACTTTTTGATTAACAAGATTGTCCTCAGCCAAAAGAATACGTAATGGGAAATTGTCGGATAATCTGTTATTTAACTTGGAGGTGACTTTAGGTAGAGGTTTATCCTTGATACTCTGCTTATTCAGAACTCTAACCAAAGTATCGTATAACTGAGATTGTCGAACAGGTTTGTTAAGAAATCTAGCGAAGTTTTGTCCAACATCAACTACTTTTACCTTGCCAACTGATGTCAGCATAATTAGGGGTAAATTGAGGCAGTGAGGAATGTTTTGAATTTCATTTGCGAGCGTCATGCCATTCATCTGCGGCATTTGCATATCAATAATCGCCAAATCGTATTTTTCCCCACTATGCAACCATGCTAGAGCCTCTCTGCCTGACTTAGCAGCTCGAGCATCCATTCCCCAGGCTTTGGTTTGCAGAGTTAATATCTTCCGATTAGTGGCGTTATCATCTACGATTAGCAGTTTAATGCCGATCAGTTGAGACTGGGCGTAGCTGATGGGATAGGAAGTAGCATTACTGGAAGCCGCCCTGACATTTATAGAGAAATAGAAGTTAGAACCTCCTAGCTGAGTCCCTTCCTCTGGTTTATCTACTTTCCAGTTAGGGGGTGGATCCCCCCCGATCTGTCCTGCGCTCTCTACCCACATGGTTCCGTCCATCATTTCGCTCAGTCGTCTGCTAATTACTAGCCCTAAACCTGTTCCCCCATA
>JANMRU010000494.1:0-13065 GCA_031388585.1 Pseudanabaena sp. SOY_30_concoct_251
GTTTCTGCGCGAATGGCGATTCCATCGGTTACTAGAACAGTTCACGGAATTGCATCCATTGCGATCGCATGTGTCTGAGGTTCTCCACTTTAACGAACAAGACTCGATTATTGCGTTTAATTATCTGGATGATTACAGCGATCTGGCTGAATTCTATGTCAAGGAGAAATCTTTCCCAACTGAGATTGCAGCTGCAACTGGAGCAACTCTAGCAGCGATCCATAAAGCCACTTTTAATTGCCGGAAATACCAGGACTTTATGGCGGAATATTGTCGCGATTCCTTTCTAGATCTGCCTTCTTATTCCACCCGATCGCTCGATCGCCTTAGCCCAGAAATCTTTGGACAGATCCCGGCAGATGCGTTGAAATTTTTTGTGCTGTACCAACGCTATGACAGTCTTGGTAGCGCGATCGCTGAATTAGTGGCTTCGGCAAAACCAAGTTGCGTAATCCACAACGATCTCAAACTCAGCAATATACTGATCGATCGTGATTGGGATCTCGTACCCACCTCATCTGATAACTCAAATAATTTTAGGAATAAAGTAATTCGATTGATCGATTGGGAACGCTCTACTTGGGGAGATCCTGCCAGCGACTTGGGGGCTCTAATTGCCAGTTATCTGCACCTCTGGTTAAGTAGCCTGGTAGTTGGCAAATCGATGAAAATTGAGGAATCTCTGAGGCTCGCTACAACTCCGTTAGAAGAACTTCAGCCTTCCATTGCTTCGTCAGTAGAAGCTTATCTCTGTTGCTTTCCGCAGACGATCGAACATCGCCCCGATTTCCTTAATCGCGTCGTGCAGTTTGCGGGTCTATCACTAATTGAGCAGATTCAATCAGCAATTCAGTATCAGAAGTCATTTGGGAATGCTGGCATTAGTACTCTCCAGGTGGCAAAAAGCCTGCTATGCCGACCTGAACAGTCAATGTTTACCATTTTTGGTGAGTCCATATCTAAACTTTCGCGTTTCACGTGTGTTCCAGCTTAATCATGTTTAATCCAATCAAAATCAAATCTTATGCAGCTTCTTAATCCTCCCCTAAATCTCTTGTCAAATTCCTCCTACGATCGCTTGTTAGAGGTACTCAATGACATTTCACATAACATTGAAATTAATGCTGATTTTCGCATTACTCATCCTGATTATAAACCCCTAGAAATCCCAGAAGAAGCAATAAATCGCTTTAGAGCAGTTCCTCTAGAACTCCAACGTAAATACTTGAACCTGCAACTGCAGCAGTTTCTTTATGGTATTTACTATAACGGTTCCATGCTGGCTGCGCTAAAAATAGATAACAATTCTGATAATTTATCGCTGAGTCAGGATTTAGAGAACAATACCTTTTTAGGTATGGATCTGAAGTTTTACGAGCAATTACATCAGAGCAACTGCGGCAAAGGGTACTTCGATCCTGACTGGCAGGTAATGAGACAAGAGTCTGATGGTAGTTTTGCAGTTACTAAAGGAGGGCTGACTTTACACATTAATGGCGATCCCTACCTAGCAAACCCCAGCACTTCTATGAACATTGGCGATCGCATCTCCTTACTGATGCCACGCAACCTCGTCCAAAATGGTTTTTATATGGCAGTTGGTAATGCGGGTTTAAATAGTTATGAAGGCGATCGTGATACTCACGACACCACGGTGAGAATCTATTTTCACCTCAGTCCTGAAGGTGCAGTTGCGGTAATGGCGAGTTTGACTGAGCAGTTAAATGCGATCGATATTCCTTTCTCTTTTAAAGTCCTCTATAATCCCTCTAATTACGATCGCTACGACTCAGGCGTACTATACTTTGAGAAAAACTTCTATTCCCAAGTGCATAATGCTCTTCGCATAATTTATGCCAAGAACGAAAGACATTTTCGCTCGGAAGTACCTCTGTTTACCAAGCAACTTGTGTCTGGGCTGGCTGTAGCGGAAGAACCCGATCAAAAATTTACCGAGCGAGAAAGTTTTGGCACTAATCGCTGCCAAATTATTGCTGATGCTCTCCTGGTAACTTGGGATAGCGGTGATAACTCACCAAAAAATCGCCTTGAGGCAATCTTGCAGAATTTCGACAGGCTAGGACTAGAACTCCAACAGCCATACCTAAATGCTAACTCTGCCGATATCTATACATGGTGATTATCCTAATCTCCACTAATCAATTGGAGCAACACATCCGTGGATATTTTGCCACTCATGTCGGTACCTTCTAGCAGGCTGTCAGCAAGATCCCGCTTTTGTTGGTGCAAATTCACAATCTTCTCCTCAATCGTACCCTTGGCCACAAGGCGATAAATCGTAACTGGACGTTGTTGACCAATACGATGAGCGCGATCGGAGGCTTGGTCTTCGACGGCTGGATTCCACCAGGGGTCCATGTGAATCACGTAGTCGGCAGCCGTGAGATTGAGTCCTGTACCGCCAGCTTTGAGACTAATTAAAAAGACATCGCCTTCGCCCGCTTGAAAGGCATCCACTCTCTTTTTGCGCTCGTTAGCGGGCGTACTGCCATCGAGGTATTGGTAGTGGATTTTTTGTTCATCCAGGTAAGCACGGATAATATGCAGATGATCGACAAATTGGCTGAATACTAGAGCCTTGTGGCGGTTTTCCAATAGTTCGCTCACTACTTCACCAAAGAGTTGCAGTTTAGCGCTGGGGAGGGGAATATCGGGTTTGACCAGACGCGCGTTACAGCAAGCTCGACGCAGCTTCATAATTTCCGCCAAGACTTGCAGGTGTTTATGCCCTGCTGCCGCATCGCTCTGGCTTAGTTTGGCGATCGCCTCGCGTCGCAGTGCTTCGTAAAAAGCCATTTCCTCTTTGCTAAGATCGACGTGCAGTAGAATTTCTGTGCGAGAGGGTAACTCTTGTAGTACTTGATTTTTGGTGCGGCGCAGCAAAAATGGTTGAATCAGTTTTTTCAATTTATTGCGAGCCTGTTTATCCTGCGATCGCTCAATCGGGTTGGCAAAGCGCTGGTTGAAATTTTCTAACGAACCAAGTAGCCCTGGATTGATAAAGCGGAAGAGATTCCACAGTTCACCCAGATGATTCTCAATCGGTGTGCCGGTTGTAATTAATTTAAATCCACCTTGCAGGTTCATGGCAGCTTGCGATCGCTTGGTGGCAAAGTTTTTGATCGCCTGGGCTTCGTCCAGTACAATGGTTTGCCACTCCACCTTTGACAGCATCTCTCCAGCAGCTTCTTGTTGCAGTAGTCCATAGGTACAGACTGCCATGTCAAACGGTTGCAGATTGTCTAGTGTTTGTTGGCGATCGCCACTACCAAATTGAATCACATTGAGCGTGGGTGCAAACTTCTGTACTTCGCTAATCCAGTTCATACACACCGATGTGGGCGCTAAGATCAGGGTTGGCCCTTCAGGCGCGCGGGTGAGAATGACAGCCAGTGCCTGCAATGTTTTTCCTAACCCCATATCGTCAGCTAGGCAGGCTCCAACACCCCAGTGAGCGAGACGAGCTAACCAATTAAAACCATCAATTTGATAATCGCGCAGTTCAGCTTGCAGGGTGGAAGGTACTTGCGGCTCTAAAGTCTTCATCTCTTTAAGGCGCTTGATGTGTTCTTTCCAATGTTTGTCTGCTTTTAGATCGCCAACCTCATCCATGAAATCTTCCAATGCTAGTGCCGCGAGTGGATGGAAGCGCACCCCCTTGCCGTGTTTTTCTGAGAACGAACGCAATTCATCGAGTCGTTTGCGAAACTCCTGCGTTAATGCCAGAAATTGCCCGTCGCCGAGCGGTACAAAACGGCTGGAACTCCGATCTAATAGTTCCATTAACTGCTGCATATCGAGCACGAGGCGATCGTCTAATTGCAACTCACCTTCTGTGGCAAACCAGTCGCGCTGGCGTTGGATAGACATGCGGAAGCTACTAAAATCAGCGCGGTGGCTGATTCGCATTTTCTCTCCTTCTGGCCATTCCAGGAAAGCTCTATCTTCTAATGCTTGCAATTCCAATAACAATTCCAAACAATCATCAGGCTCTTCGATCGCCCATTCGCCTTCACGTTCTTCGTAATGAGCTAAAGTAGAACAAGCCGCCACCGCAGCATTAGCCAGTTTCTTCTCTTCGCTCAGGTTACGCGTGGTTTGTAAACGCTTCCCTTCAACTTCGGCTATCACGGTGGCACCGCCCGTGCCAGGGCGATAGTAAGAACCACTGTGAACAAAAGGACGCGCCAATACCGATACTTTCAACCCTTCACCAGCGGGTAACAGGTGAATGTGAGGTTTGCTATCCGATTCCACCTCTTCCGCATTGCTCATCCCACCACCAATATCGGAATGCACCGTCACGATTCCAGACACGGCATTAATCGCAGTTAAAACCCTTTCCTTCGCATTAGTTGGGACTTCCAGGCGGTTCTGCTTGCCCAGAATCTCAGCAATGCGGCGATGCTCTTCATTAACCTGAATTACCTTAAGCCGCGTCGGGCTTTCCTTGGTGACAATAATATTCTGAGCTTCTTTGATCGCAGGCAGAAACTGCAAAGTCACCCGATCGCCTTTTTCTACTTTTACTACCAGTTCTGGCTCCCCTTTGGCGATTTCGACGCGGATCGTGGGAGCATCTTCCCAAAACACCAGCGGATGTCCAGCCAGTGCGCCGATCGCGGCATCACTGAATTCGTAGGTTTGTCTGTTGTAGCCATATTGGTAATGACGGATATGTGAGCAGACGCGCAAGTCCTGTGGCGTAAAGTAATCAAACTCATCGAGGTCTGTTTTCAGCCGCTTGAGCGCAATGCTTCGTCCCGAACTCCAAACCCCCTTGACATTGATCTTCTGCTCGCGTGGTTCGATTGTACACCTGACTGATGTGTAAGTAATAAACCATACTAATCGCTGCCCTGTTTCTGTCTTGGCCTGTGGATCCTTTTGCAGATTTGTCAGGGCATTCAAGCAAATTTCCCACGTCTCTTGCGGGTGGATCAGGTTCACAAGCGGTTGGATATCGCTATTTTGCCGTAATTGCGCTGCTTGTCGTCCATACTTATGACGTGGTTTGAGCTTATATAGTAGTTCTGCTGCTTCCATAGCTAGCCAGTTATAGCCAGATGCCTCAGCTTGTTCGTACAAAGGTTCTAAAATTTGGGGCAATTGCGTTTTAGCTTTCTCAACATTCATCCAATAGAGACAAAGCACGCTTATGAGAGTGCCGATGCTGTGGTTCTGTTGAGGTGTGGAAATCCGAAAATTTGAGATTGTCTCTTTGCAAGAGAGGTCGCCTTGCTGATACTTCAAGAGATTGAACAGTAATAGATAGCTAGATTTGAGCCAATGGCTTGTCTGATTAGCAATGATCACAGTGTATTCTACTGCTGCATGGAGACTTGGGGCAGAACCTTCTTTTAACAGGGCTAAGACAAAAAACAGTCCCCCTGCTGAGTTAAAAAACACTTGGCGCTTACCTGTTGTTTTTTTGATATTTTTGAGTGCATTTGTGTAATAGGCGATCGCCATTTCATATTCGCCGCGCAGGACACTCAACCAGCCCCAAAAGACGGCAGCATTTTCGCGATAATCACCAGATATGCACTCAAGACACTGTTGGGCCTCCTGCAATTTGCCGCGCCATAGCAATTGTTCTACCAAGATTAACAGTAGGGGATCTGTACAGCGATTCCCTACCGAATGCGTTCCGCCACTACGATTGCTAAATTCTGCTTGGAGTAACTCAAATGCTTCATTTGCTGGAACTAGTTTAAGCGAAGAATGTTTCAGGATAGCAATCAGAGACATTTCGTACAAATCTTGATTTAGCGTACTGAACCACTCGCGATCGAAGGGGTTATTGCATATTTGCTGACAGATATCTTCGAGCGTGAGCTTCTGCTTTTGATTGATGTAGCGGGTATAGTCTTCGAGTTGTTTGTGAATGAAACTAATATCCTGGCGGTAAAAGCCGATACGCACTTCTCGGATCAACTGGCGATCGCTAGAGAAATAACGCGGACCATTGTTTCTATAAACTTGAATGGGTAGGTTTTCATCCACTACCTGAACCATCATTTCAAAATATCCTGCTCGCACTACATCCCGAGTCGCAATCTCAGTCAATAATGGGTGACATTGAGCGCCTAGTCCGCTTTCTTGTACGAGAACCCCCGTTCCCAGCAAGTAATCAATATAGGGTTTTAGAGTTTTGCTAACTAAGGGCTTCGCACTTTTATCGAGTTTGATAATTTGGTTTAGACATTCCAAAAATCCTGTTCTGGATACTGGCTCGTAAATTACCGCAAACAACTGGACAATTTTCTGCTCAAATGGCGGTAACTTACGATAGCCCTCGGTAATTTGGGTGCGAAGCTTTTCAGTGTTAGTGGCAAGATTTGGCATAGTTAGGAGGAGCGGGATAACTGCACTTGGTCAAGCAGGTATATATTGGCGTTCTCCCAGTCTAATCCTAAAGATGCCTACACATGGAGATGTTCGCAGTTTTTACCTGTTTAGATATTACTATCCCACTTGGAAAAGTTTGAGAATTTTAGCAGTCACAGATATGCTTTCTTCATACAGAACTTCTTGCCCCCAGCGTTGGAGTTGCTGAGACAACAGAGTATCTGCCCTTTGATCGGCAAGCGTTGTTACCTGATGGATATTACAAGTCTGGGCTCTACCTGATGCTTCCATACGCATACAGCCCATAGATTCCGAACAAAATACATTACAGGCATTGGCAATATTCGGATTAGTAGATGTCAAACTCAGGCCAATCAAATCACCCACTACTTCCCCAGCATCGGCGGTGGGAATGGCTGCTAGCTCCACCTCAACATGCATGTCATTTTTGCCCTTGAAGGTAATTACATGGATATTGTAATCACCGCCCTGTTTACTCAGGGAAACGGGTTCCCAATTCAGGCGGCTGGCAATCCAGCCCAGAAACATTAAAGCTTGAGTATTATTGCCACGTTCGTAATCAATTGTGATTCGATCGACCTCCCAGATTGCCGCACGACGATCAGGAGGATCGAATGCTTGAGCAGTAAGTTCTTGCCAAGGGCCAAGTCGTCGCCAGTTAAGGTCAGCTACCTCTGCATTGGCATCAAGCATCTGGCTAACTTTTCGCAAATCTGATTCTGGTTCAGTAAACAATGCGGAGTCAAAAATAATTCGATCGCTAAGGCTTATAAGCTGTTCAAACAGATGTGTGTTGGGCGCGGGACTTCCTTGCCACCACAAAAATACGGGCAAGTCGGGAACGATCAAATCAGGTATTAGGATATGCGCGCGCTTTAAAGCATCTTTAGAGCCCTCAAGCGTAATATACTCACCGCAAATTAGCGCGCTCCGACTCTTTTGAATTGGGCAGTAGGCCGCAACTTGAGCAGTTATGCCTTCATCCTCTCCATCTAAAGATACTAGGCTTATAACCCTACAGGGGCTTTGCGAGGCGATCGCATCTACCAGACCATTTTTAGAGTTCCCGTTGGTTTCCGCCTCATGAACTATGAGGTTGAAGGTTGTAGCTCTTGCAGCAGAATGTTCGCCATAGGATTGCCAGATTTTGCTCAGCTCTTGCTCAACCTGAGATACTGAAACATCCTTAGGAGCTTGTAAAGATAAGACGGGTATTGTTTGAGTATCGATCATAGTTTAGTTTGTGGTTAGTGATTAATTTAGATAGACCTTATAGTCTGCGCCACTGCCTGCCATCACGATTGATCAACAACTCTGCTTCGGTTGGGCCCCAGGTGCCTGCCTCATATTGGGGTACGATCTCCAGAGCGCTGGGCGATTCCCAAGCGGATAAAGCTGGTGTTACAACTTTCCAAGCTGCTTCCACCTCATCACCACGGGTAAATAGAGTTTGATCTCCTAACATACAATCTAGCAAAAGTCGCTCGTAAGCGTCGGAACCCTCTACGCCAAAGGTTTTGCCATAACCAAAATCCATTTCGACCGATCGCGATCGCAGGTCGGCTCCCGGCATTTTGGCCTCAAACCTTAATGCAATGCCCTCATTTGGTTGAATTCTCAGTGTCAACACGTTGGGACTAACTTGTTTCGCCGCTGACTGAAACAGCATGTATGGCACTTCGCGGAATTGAATGGCGATTTCGCTGACTTTTTTCGGCAAGCGCTTACCAGTACGTAAGTAGAACGGCACGCCTTGCCAGCGCCAGTTATCAACGAAAAACTTCATGGCAACGTAGGTTGGCACGATCGACTGAGGATTGACATTTGGTTCGGAGCGATAATCCACAATTGGTTTACCCTTCATCCATCCCGAGCCATACTGCGCCCTGATACTGGAGTTACTTAAATCTCGGGTATCAGCCAGACGTGTAGCCTGAATTACCTTTACCTTTTCATTACGCAGTGAGTCCGCATCCATGTAGTTGGGTGGCTCCATCGCGGTGAGGCAAAATAGCTGCATCAAGTGATTTTGCAGCATGTCACGCAACGCCCCAGCGGATTCATAATATCCAGCTCGATCCTCTACGCCGACGGTTTCGGCCACTGTAATCTGAATATGATCGACAAACTGGCGATTCCACAATGGCTCAAAAATGGCGTTAGCAAAACGCAATACCAAAAGGTTCTGTACGGTTTCTTTGCCGAGGTAATGGTCGATGCGATAGACCTGGCGCTCATCGCAGGCAGTTTGCACGACCTGATTTAACTCCTGGCACGACGACAGATCGCGGCCAAATGGTTTTTCAATCACCAGGCGAGTTTTGGTAGCATCTTTAATCATTCCAGCTTCGCCGAGTTTGGCGATCGCCTCTGGGAAAAACTTCGGTGCTACGGCCAGGTAAAACACGCGATTACCCCTAGTACCGCGCTCAATATCGATTTCGCTGAGCAGGGCATCTAGTTTGCGATAGCCCTCGATGTCATCCATATCAGCGGCGCAGTAGAACAACCCCTTGGCAAAGTCTTCCCACAGTGCTTCCGCCCCGATCCCATCGGAGAAATTTTCGATTCCTTCGCGCATTTGCTCGCGGAAATAATCATGGCTCCACGGTCTGCGAGCAACCCCCACAATGGTTAGCTCAGGTGGAAGGCGGCGCTGTTGCTTCAGGTGATAGATCGCAGGTACCAACTTCCGCATCGTGAGATCGCCGGAAGCTCCAAAAATAACCAGAATCAGGGGTTCAGGTGTTCTTTCTTGCTGTAAACCTATTCTTAGCGGATTTTCGAGTAATTGAATCATGAAGCAAAGATTCTCAGCTTATATGGCTACAAAGTGCTACCTGCATTCTAACCAAGCTTCTTCAGGAGATGGCTTAATTCAGCTTTTTCTTTAGCTTTTGGGGAAGTTATTGATGAGATAATCCGAATCGACTAGAACCTAATAGCAAAAATAAATGGATTTATCTGTATTAATTAATACTTATTCGAGTCAGAACAAGAGATGACTAGGATCGCACCCGTGCTTACAATTCACAGTGAGAAAGATTACAATCGGGCGATCGCGCGATTAAACGATTTTGTCGATGAAGTTGGTACCAATGAACTGCATCCCCTTTATAATTTGCTTGACACATTAGGGACGCTGGTTGAAGCCTATGAGGTGGAACATTATTCTATCCCTATTTGTAGTGGGAGTGATGCATTAGCATATTTAATCGAGGAACATGGACTAAGCTTGTCAGGTTTACCTGAAATTGGCACGTCAGAAACAATCGAAGCTATTTTGAACAAAGAGCAACTCTTAACCCTGAGTCAAATTCAAAAGTTAGCTCAACGTTTTAAAGTTCAACCTCAAGTGTTTCTAGATTAGAATCAATGTCGGTAATGCGATCGCCATAAACTAAACTTTGATTATTTTGTTGCAAAGTAGTTCTAAAATAAGCATCATGTCATTATTTGATAATTTGAGATCGATCCTGGAGACCCTGTACTTACTTTCTATCCCAAACATGAGAGAAAGTATTATAGAAGGGATGAATACACCAATAGAAGAATATGACAAGGAACTTGACTGATGACTTGGGAAGTTGGTTGTGTACCCAAATCCTCACTAATGTCCAGCCATCGCTAAGACAAAAGCTTCCGTAGTTGTCAAGGCTGCAAAAAATATGCCTATCCCCAAGGCAATTAGAGATTTGCGAAACAGTCCGATCCTGGCGTGTTTGTAACTATTTAACTCATCAATTACTTGCATCCAATGCTTGGCGATCGCAATTTTACTTTCCCGTTCAGAACTGTGAGAGCTAATTTGCATGAATGGATCGCTGGGCATAATATGACTGCTACTGCGGGGATAGAGGCCAAACATGGCGATCATGATTGCGATCGCGATCGCAATACAAGCCGAAAGCTTTAACCCCAGATAGGAAAAATATAAATAAGCGGGTTTAGGCGGGACAAAATTTTGGAATGACGAAGTAATGCGCAAGCCCAATAAAAGTAGAGCGCCGATCTCCATTACTACTGCTAACTTTGTGCCTAATACTTCAACGCTAGCTTTGGTCGAGTCCAAACAGTATTTGGTGTATTCATACAGCAAGTCACTATTTACAGGCTGGTTCTGCGGTTCCCCTATAAATTTATTTGCTATGCGATCGCTATCCATATGATTCCAAACCTAGATACTGTAGAGATCCTAGCAGATGCGCACTAACGCAGAATTAGCCGTCGCCATCGCGCCCCATCTCTTGTTTAATAATTTCCTTGATAAACTCAGGGATTTCTTTTTCTAGACTGATAGCCCTTTGCTTTAATGTTTCATAGATTTCAACATCATCTCCTTCCCACAGAAGATCTACCCTTCTAACCTGTCGCATCGCAATATGTGCATAATTTTCTGGATATGCCCAGTAGCATGATAAGCAAATAGACTTATCTTTAATACTATTCCAATTTTCGCAATGCTCGCATGACCAAGATTTTGCTCGGTTGGCAGAGCCACAGAGCAACATAAAGTTTTCTGGCTCTAAAACTGGGTCGCCATCCACTTCAAAAGGAACCCGATGATCAATTTGTAATTCGCGTTCGTCAACTTCCTCTAGATAAATAAAGCATTTACAACCATATCTCCTAATCAACTCATCTTTAATCTGTTTTGATAAACCAGTCCTACCAGAGAATCTAGAAAACCTAGCTTTGCTGACATCCCCAAATCTATAGGCAGCTATTTTTCTGCCGTCACTCCCTGTCACGCGAAAGGTTTCTAGAGGAATACCATGCTCTCGAACATCTCTAGCAGCTCTTGGAGGGTGATTATACCCATAGGTTTCCTTCAAGTCTTCAGTTGTAATAAAACCGTATTGCAGAATATGATCAATAACCGCCTTTGGCCTTTTCGCGGTCACTGACTGACAAAGTTGCACGAAGTCATCGGGTAGCTGTTGAGAACTGTCCATGCTTTTCCATGAGTGTCAGTTGCTTTGGGGCCTTGCTAATATAGCTTGCCATCTCTGCAAGTCGCCCGTTCATTAAATCTGGTGACAAGTACAAAGACTCTATAGTTGTTTCATCTCTACCTAACAGCGTTGATTGTGAAGATCGTCCAACTTCGATCTCAATTCTCTTGAGTCCTAAGCTTTCGGGCAGTAGCCTACCGAATATCTTATTACCTAGCTTGCCATCATAACTAATGGCAAAAGCTATTCTTCTTTTGTTTAGACGTTCAAGCGCTAAAACAAAATCATCAAAGTCAATTCCAGAGAAATATCTTGAATCTCTATTCCCACACACACCTTGGTAAGGGGGATCCATATAAACAAAATCATGATTCTGGACTTCAGCTAATACCTGTCGGTAATCTAAACATGTAAACTGACATTTACCTTTCAGGAGCCTGGACACCCCTTCGATATTTTTTCTCATAGTTACAGGCTGTGTTCCTTTTCGTCTTTTATCTGGACTTTGATTAAACCAGCCTTCAGAATTATAACGAACAGCTCCTTTTACACATCGTGCTAGCAAATATAGAAACAGCTTCGGGTCATTGGTTTTGTTGAACCTTGTTCTAACTTCAAAATAGTGACCTATCGAATCAGGATGTTGTTCGATCCATATGTCTGCATAAGCATCCGCTATGTCATCTGGGTTCTCTATAATCAGCTTAAATAATTCGATAAGGGGTTTATTCAGATCGTTTAACCAAAAATTTCGAGCACTTCGCTTAGCGGCAGTGGCGATACTAATTGCTGCAGTTCCAGCGAAAGGCTCTACCAACCTATCTACTTTGTTAGGTAGAAACCGAAGAATATGTGACGCAAGGTTTCTTTTACTACCCTGATATTGCACTGGATGAGGTAGATTAGCCATCGCAAAAAAAGAACAAATGATCTTATAGGACTTTATCACGAGACTATAGGAAAGATTGCTCAACCCGAAGTTTTTTCGTGAATCAGGAATTGAGAGCTGAGACGGCTAACATGGTAATAAAGCGATCGCGATAATCATTGCATCGCAAGGCTCCCTATAATAGGTTAAGTCAAGTCAAGTAAAGCAAAGTTTAGTTATGGTTGCAGTTGCTGTAAAACCAGGAGATATTCTCCGTCAAGCCGATCCCGATCGCCTTCATCGCATACGTCATACCGCCTCGCACGTTATGGCAATGGCTGTGCAGAAATTATTCCCAGAAACTAAGGTGACGATTGGCCCATCGACTGAAACTGGCTTTTACTATGACTTCGATCGCAAAGAACCATTTACGCCCGCCGATCTCAAGGCCGTGACCAAAGAGATGAAGCGCATCATCAAGGCGAATTTGCCCCTGCTCCGTCAGGAATTCGATCGCGAGGTAATCAAAGCCGAGATCGTTAAACTAAATGAGCCTTACAAACTCGAATTGCTAGATGCCATCCCCGCAGGCGAAATTATCACCCGCTACACAATTGGCGATCCTGCAAAGGCGGCAAATCCCTGGTGGGATCTTTGCGCGGGGCCACACCTGGAATCTACGGGCGAAATTAACCCCGATGCGTTTGAATTAGAAAGTGTGGCGGGGGCGTATTGGCGCGGCGACGAGAAAAATGCCATGCTACAACGCATTTACGGCACGGCATGGGAGACTCCCGAGCAGCTTGCGGCCTATAAAGAGCAAATCGAAGAAGCCAAGCGCCGCGATCA